>DASUYB010000084.1 GCA_036377595.1 Longimicrobium sp.
CATCCCCCCGACCCCCTTCTCCCAAACTGCGGGAGAAGGGGGAGTCCTCAGCGCGGGGAAAGGCGGCGGCGCGGATTGGGATGCATCCTGCCTCCCGCAAGTGGCCCCCTCCCCCGGCCCCTCCCCCGCTGCGCAGGGGAGGGGAGAACTGCAACTAAGTGTCACGCTGAGTTGCAGTTCACCTCTCCTGCTGTCGGGAGAGGTCGAAAATCGAAGGGAGGCGTGACAGCAGTTCCGTCACGCCTCCCTTCGATTTTCGGGTGAGGGCCATCCGGGTAGGGGCCCCTCGCAAATCTCCGTCACGCACCCCCGGCCGCTGCCGCCGTCGCCTGCGTTTCCGCCGCGGGGTGCGCCTCCGCGGGGGTGGAGCCGGGCTTCTGCTGGGGCACGTCGAACAGGTAGTACATCTCGCCCACGCCCTCCTGCTTGAGCAGCACGTGCGAGACGTTGAAGACGGGGACGCCGCCCGGCGTGCGGCCGCGGAAGGTGCCGTGGTGCGCGTGGCCGTGGAACACCGCCGCCGCCTGGAAGCGGTCGATGGGCTCCACCAGCCGGTCGTTGCCCAGGAACGGGTAGATCTGCTCCGGCTCGCCGACCACCGTGTCGCAGATGGGCGAGTAGTGCAGCAGCACCACGCGCGCCGGCGTCGACAGCCGCCGCAGCGCGAACTCCAGCCGCGCCACCTCCTCCAGCGCGGTGGAGACGATCGCCTTGGTCTCCGCCTCGCCGAACGCGGTCAGCGTGAAGCGCCCGAACCCGCCGATGAACCCCTTCACCCCCGCGAACCCGATCCGCCCCTCCAGCTCGAACGGCTCGCCGTCCAGGATGTGCACCCCGCGCTCGCGCAGGATGGCCAGCCCCGCCTCGGCCTGGCCGCTCTCGTGGTCGTGGTTGCCCAGCACCGCCAGGATGGGGATGCGCACCTCGGCCAGCTCGCCGGCCACCACGCGGAACTCGGCCGGGGTGCCGCGGCGGGTCAGGTCGCCCGCCAGCAGCAGCACGTCGGCCTCGTCGTTGGCGCGGGCGAAGAGGTCGCGGAACTTCCCCGCGTCGTCCTCGCCGCAGTGGAAGTCGCCCACCGCGGCGATGCGCGCGATCCCCGCCCGCTCGCGGTCCTCGCGCCGCCGTCCGCCGGGGCGCCCGTCGAGCGCCGCGCCCGGCCGTGCACCGTCCGTCATCCGTCCTCGCCCTCGTCCAGGTCCTCGCCGCCCAGCGTGTCCGGCTCCGGCGCCGCCTCGCCCTGGTCCTGCATCTCGTGCGAGGCGATCTCGTCCCACACCTCGCTCTGCTTCAGCGCCAGCACCTCGGGATGGTTCTTCATCCGCATCGTGTACTCGGCCCGCAGGTCGCGGAACCCCCACTCGTTCACGTCGATGGCGAACGAGAAACGCGAGATCAGCGTGCCCCGCGTGGTGTCGTGCTCGCGGTCGCTCTCGGGGTCCACCAGCGCGTCGCGGTCGGCGCGCTCCAGCAGCTCGCGCAGCACCCACTTGGGCACCTGCGCGTGGTAGCCGGGATAGACGTAGCGGAACATCTGCACCTGGGCCAGGAGCAGCGGCCAGTGCTCGCCCGACTTGGCCAGCAGCCGGTTCCAGTCCATCACGTGGCCCATGGTCAGGATCAGGTGGGCGATGTCGGCCATGTCGTGCCGGTGCCGCTCGGAGATGAACAGCCGGTGCCAGATCAGCTCCTCGGGCGGGGCCACGCGCACCTGCGTGGCCGCGAGGATGGCGGGCTTGCTGTGCCGGTACCAGTCCTCGTCGATCAGCGCCAGCCCGTTCCCCATCCCGTAGATGATGTCAACGAAGTACGGATCGTCGAGCGCCTTGGCCAGCCAGTGGCTCTGCTCCAGCCGCGTGCGGAACCCGCCCGCCTTCAGCGCCTCCATGGCGGGGATGACCGCGCGCGGCTCGCAGAACAGGTCCAGGTCCTTGGTCTGCCGGTAGATCCCCGTGTGCTCGTAGATGGCGTACGCGCCGGCGACCACGTAGGGCACGCCGGCCTCGTTGAGGGCGTTGAGCGCGCGCTTGTAGATCTCGCGCTCGTCCTCGGGAATCCAGAACTCGCCGTGGGTGACGGACTTCCTCTCTTCCCTGGAGAGGTTCCGCATGCTGGGAAGCCGGAAGGCCGCCGGCTCGGTCTCGGTCCTGGTCATTTACCGTCCCCGTAAGTGTCTGTGCGGGGCGCAGGAGCAAGGATTGGACCGGATGGGAGGGGAGTGCGAGAGTGCGAGAGTGCGAGAGTGCGAGAATGCGAGAGTGCGAGAGTGCGAGAGTGCGAGAGTGCGAGAGTGCGAGAGTGCGAGAGTGCGAGAGTGCGAGAGTGCGAGAGTGCGAGAGTGCGAGAGTGCGAGAGTGCGCTACCCCGTGCGCACCTTCGCGCCTTCGCACCTTCGCGCACCTTCGCACCTTCGCACCCTTCGCACTTTCGCACTCTCGCACTTCCATCTCCGCACTTGCTCGCTGCGTGCGCGACGCCGACCTTTCTGCGCAGCCGCTGATTTCGCCGCCCTGACCGCTACCCGACCATGCTGGACGACCTGAAGAAGATGTTCTCGCAGGCGTGGGACTCGTTCATGTCCGAGGTCCGCATCCACGAGCCGGAGGACCAGATCGCCGGGCTGCTCGGCGCCATGCGCCGCGAGATGGTGGCCGTGCGCGCCGAGATCCCCGCGCTCGAAGAGCAGCACCGCGCCGCCGGGGCCGAGCTGGAGCGCGAGCGCCGCCGGCTGGACGAGGTCGTGCGCCGCGGCGGCATGGCCGAGCGCATCGGCGACGCCGAGACGGTGCGGGTGGCGAAGGAGTTCGAGGAGAAGCACCGCCGCCGCATCGCGGTGCTGGAGGAGAAGGTCCGCGCGACCAAGGCCGAGTGGGAGCTCCGCCAGCACGAGTCGACGGAGATGATGGCCAAGTACAAGGAAGCCGAGGCCAACCGCTTCGCCCTCCTCGGCGAGCTGCGCCGCCAGAAGGCGAAGGGCACCATCAACGCCGCGATGGGCGGCTCCCGCGAAGGCGACGACTTCGACCGTATGGCCGGAAAGATCGAGGATGACGCCGCCTACGCCGACGCGCTCGACGACCTCTCCGGCGAAGAAATCCCCCGCCCCCCCAACCCCGCCGACGACGTCGACGCGCGCCTCGAGGAGCTCAAGCGCCGGATGGGGATGTAGCGTCTCCGGCAGGATCGGGACAGGCGGGTAAACCCGCGGCTCGAACCTTGGGAAGCCTGCTTCGCAGGCTGCGGGGCCGCGAATGCCCGTTCGTCTGAAATTCGCACCGCCATAGCGTTCGCATGCGGTTGAAGCCCCGCGCAGTTTGCGGGGCTTTCCAATGTTCCAGCCGCGCCTTCAGGCGCCCGTGGGATACCTGGGACTCGCAGAAAAAAGCCCCGGCCCGATTCCTCGGGCCGGGGCTTCTCGTCTGCTCCGCGGTGTGCCGGCAACCGGTCAGCCGACCACCAGGTTCAGCAGGCGGTCGGGGACGAAGATCGTCTTCCGCACCTGCTTGCCGTCGAGGAACTTGCGCACATTCTCGTCGGCCAGGGCGGCGTCGCGCGCGGCGTCCTCGGTGATGCCGCGCGGCATGGGCATGCGCGCGCGCAGCTTCCCGTTCACCTGCACCACGAACTCCACCGTGTCGGCCACCGCCTTCGCCGGGTCGTACTCCGGCCAGCGGCCCGTGCGGAAGATCGAGTCCGGGTTCCCCAGCCGCGCCCACAGCTCCTCGGCCAGGTGCGGCGCGAACGGCGCCACCAGCCGCACCAGCGGCTCCACCGCCGCCCGTTCCGGCGTCCGCCCGCCCGCGCGCACGGTGTTCAAGTACTCCATCATCGCCGCGATGGCGGTGTTGTGCGACAGCGCGTCGATGTCCTCCGTCACCTTGCGGATCGTGGCGTGCAGCTTCTGCTCCACCTCGGCGTCCAGCGGCCGGTCCGTGGACGTCAGCACCGCGTCCCACAGGCGGTTCAGGAAGTTGTACGGCCCGCTGATCCCCGCGTCGCGGAAGTCGCCGCCCTCCTGGTACGGGCCCAGGAACATCAGGTAGGTGCGGAAGGTGTCGGCGCCCCACTGGGCGATGTAGTCGTCGGGCACCACCACGTTCCCGCGCGACTTCGACATCTTCGCCCCTTCCTTCACGATCAGCCCGTGCGCGCGGAAGCGGGTGAAGGGCTCCTCGAACTCCACCAGCCCCATGTCCTTCAGCGCCATGGTCACGAAGCGCGCGTACAGCAGGTGCAGCACCGCGTGCTCGTTGCCGCCGATGTAGCTGTTCACCGGCAGCCAGTGGCGCGTGAGCCCCGGGTCGAACGGGAGCGAGTCGTCCGTCGCCGACGGGTAGCGCAGGAAATACCAGGCGCTGTCGAGGAAGGTGTCGCTCACGTCCGTCTCGCGCCGCGCCTTCCCGCCGCATCCGGGGCAGGTGGTGATGTACCACTCCTCGTGGCGCGCGAGCGGGCTGACGCCGCTGGCGTCGGGCTTGAAGTCGTCGATCGCCGGGAGCAGCACGGGGAGCTGGTCCTCGGGGACCGGGACGGTGCCGCACGCGTCGCAGTAGAGGATGGGGATCGGCGGCCCCCAGTAGCGCTGGCGGCTGATCGTCCAGTCGTGCAGGCGATAGTTCACCCGCGCCTCGGCCAGCCCCATCTCCGCCAGCCACGCGGTGACGGCGCGCTTCGACTCCTCGACGTCCATCCCGTCGAACTCCCCGCTGTTCACCAGCGTCCCCGGGCCCACGTACGGCTCGGCCAGCGGCGTCCCCGCGTCCTCGCCCGGCGCGGCCACCACGCGGACGATGGGGAGGCCGAACTGCGTGGCGAACTCGAAGTCGCGCTCGTCGTGGCCGGGCACCGCCATGATGGCCCCCGTGCCGTACTCCATCAGCACGTAGTCGGCGATCCAGACGGGGATCTCCTCCTTCGTCGCGGGGTTCACCGCGAAGCCGCCGGTGAAGACGCCGGTCTTGGTCTTGTCCGTCTTCTTGCGCGTGACCAGGTCCTGCGCCGCGGCCTGCCGGCGGTACGCCTCCACCTCGTCGCGCTTCTCCGCAGTGGTGACGCGCTCGACGAGGGGATGCTCGGGCGCCAGCACCATGTACGTGGCGCCGAAGATGGTGTCGGGCCGCGTGGTGAAGACGCGGATCACCGGCTTCTCCGCCTCGATGGCCGCGGGCGCGTGCCGGTCCTCGGCAACGCGAGCGCGGGCGATGGGGAACTCGACCTCGGCGCCCTCGCTGCGCCCGATCCAGTTCTCCTGCGCCTTGCGCGTGCTCTCCGACCAGTCGATCCACCCCAGGTTGTCGAGCAGCCGCGCCGCGTAGTCGGTGATCTTGAAGAACCACTGCGACAGGAAGCGCATCTCCACCGGCGTCCCGCAGCGCTCGCACGCGCCGGCGATCACCTGCTCGTTGGCCAGCACGGTGTTGCAGCTGGGGCACCAGTTGACCGGCGCCTCCTTCTTCTCCGCCAGCCCGTGCTTGTAGAGCTGCAGGAAAACCCACTGCGTCCACTTGTAGTACTTCGGATCCGTCGTATCGACCGCGTGGTTCCAGTCGTACATGAACCCCACGCGCCGCAGCTGCTTCGTGAACCGCTCGATGTTGCGCGGGATCAGCTCCGACGGGTGCACCCCCTGCTTGAGCGCGAAGTTCTCGGAGTGGATGCCGAACGCGTCGAAGCCGATGGGCTCGAACACGTCGAAGCCCTGCAGGCGCTTGAAGCGGCCGTAGA
>DASUYB010000085.1 GCA_036377595.1 Longimicrobium sp.
GGCGAACAAGGAGGCATCCCCGAAGCTATAGGGGGCACTGCAGGTAGTCCCCACAACCGCCCAGGCAGGTGCGAAGAGCCGGCCTCCATGTCGCCCGGGAGAAACCGCTCCAGGAGGTTTTTACACAGTCTGGGCCGGCCAGGGCGTAATCAGCGTCTGTGCAAGTGCTTGCAGGCCGAAGGATCTATCATCGCGGCAGCACGAGGTTCGGTCGGACGCACCAACATTTCCCCCGGACCTGGGATCAGGCCCCGAGCGCCGCGCCGGTCATCTTCTCCGCGGCCTCGGCGGAGGTGACAACGGGGACGATCTCGAAGTCGACCAGGTCCTCCCACGCATCGGTCCATTGACGGAGGAGGCCGGGATCGTCGCACTCCATCACCTGGAAGCAGCGCGAGAAATCCGGCTCCACCCAACTGGCGACGTAGTTCAGCCCCGGCGGCATCATCCGGCCCTGCTCGCGGGCGCGCTGGTAGACGGCGGGCGCCTGCCCCGGCCGGAAGTGCTCGATCACCATGTACAGCATGCCGCCCCGCTCCGGAATCGACGTTCAGCCACGTCCCATCCTGCCGCGCCGGCGCGCGTCGAGGAACAGCACCACGAGCCCGACCAGCAGCAGGATCGCCCCGAGGAAGCCCGCCCCCAGCGGGATCATCCCCGACATCTCGTCGAAGCGCCGCTGCCCGGAAACCGTCTCCAGTCCCCACCAGCCGAAGCCGATCAGCAGGCCCCGACCACCCCCATCGCCGCCGCCGCCGCGCGCATCGGGGGCGATCACCCCTCGCCGGAGTACACGGACTCCTCCGGCGCGTCGGTGGGGCTCTCGAAGAAGACGCGGAAGCCATCCGGGTCCACGAACGACGCCACCCACATCCCGTTGCCGACGAACGGCTTCCGCGCCGCCGCCACGCCGCGCGCGGTGACGTCGCGGTAGATGGCCAGCGCGTCGCGGCAGATGAAGTAGGTCGACACGCCCTCGCCCGGCCTGCCGAGCGGCGCGTGGACGTGATGCCCGTCGGATTTCCGCTCCTGCAGCATCAGCGCGGCCCCGCCGAGCTGCAGCCAGCACCAGCGCAGCTTCCCCTCGTCGATCCACCGGTTCGTCATCTCGAACCCCAGCCCGTCGACGTAGAAGCGGAGCGATGTCTCCATGTCGGCCACGTCGAAGTACGGCACCGCCTGCTGGACGTTGGCCTCGGTTGCGATTGCGGAGTCCATCGTCGACCTCCTGCCGAGGGTGCTACCGCGCGCTCACGGCCGCGCGCGGCGAAGCGCGACGAACGCCCACACGCTGAGCGCCGCCGTGGCCGCGGTGATGGCTATGTACCAGCCGTGCTCGGCCACGCCGTGGTGCTCGGTGAACATCCGCGCCACGTGCGCCACCGTCAGCAGCGCGAAAACAATCCCCGTGGTGATGACGTAGGCTTTCATGGTGCCTCCATGGGCTGACCGTGCCATGTCCGGGCGCAGTCCCCTCGGCCGCTGAATTGCGCGGATGAGGATGCGCCCGCCCGTGCATTGTCTTCGCCCGGGTGATTCGCACCGCGGCCCGAAACCCGTCGGCTACCCTGATCCTCCGCCTGTCATGCGCATGGACCTCACCCTCACCCGGCTTGACGAACGCAGGTACGAAACCGTGATCCGGCGCGACGACGGCGTGCGGTTCCACGTGAAGGGCGTGGGCCACATGTTCGCCATCCCGCACGACCTGGCGCACCTTGCCATCGAGCAGGCGCTGGGGCTGCGCCGCGGGTTCTGGGGGAGCGTGGCCGACGGGGCCGTTTTCGAGAGCATGACGTACCTGGGCGGGCGCCGCAAGCCTCACGCGGCCGAGCGCTCGCGCGAGGTGCTGCGGGCCAACCGCGACTCGCTCGGCGAGGCCGAGCTCCTGGTCCGCATCTTCAACGACGCGCTGGAGCGGGGACACGGGCCGGATTCGTCCGAGCTCCGCGCGCGCATCGAGGGGCGGTGGACCGCATCCGGGCACCCGCCGCGCACGTTCACCGACGACGAGGTCGCCGCGGCGTGCGGTGCGTGGGAACGGATGCTGGAGCGCTGGAATCAGCTGCCCGTCGGCGGGCGGCTGGGGCTCGAGTGGGAGATGGAATCGCCCCGCCCCAGCCGCCACGCGCGCCGGCGATAAGAGCGCCGCCTACGGGTTCGCCGGCCACTCCCCGTCGAACGCGACCACGCGGGCGAAGGCCGCCTCGCCGCCCTGGAACTTCCAGGGGAAGCAGCCGATGATCAGGCGCCGGTTCTGGATCTCCGGGGCGCTGATCTGGCCGCCCAGGTTCTCGATGTGCATGCAGTTGTGCCCGAACAGCCGGTTGTGCGTCAGCTGGTAGTCCTCGTCGGGGAAGAGCCGCGCGACCTCGTCGGGCCCGCCGAACTTCTTCTCCGCGGCGGCGCGCACGCGGTCGCAGTGGCCGTGCATCCCCTTGCCCAGGAAGCGGCCGATGGGCAGGTCCATGGGGTGGTCGGTGGAGACCACGTCCACGCCCCAGATGTGGATCTCCTTCTCCAGCAGCCACTGCACCATGTCGGGGTGCGCGCCGGGGTGCATATGAATGTACTTCTCCTCGTCGGGCGTGTCGCCCCACTGCGCGAAGCGGTGCCAGCCGGTGTGCAGGATCACGATGTCGCCCTTCCGCACCTCCACGCGGTCCTCGATCATCTTGGGCGTGTAGACGGCCAGCTCGTCCATCTCGTCGGTCAGGTCCACGATCACCCCGGGGCGGCAGAGCCAGTCGAGCGGGATCTGGTCGATGGTCATCCCGCCGGTGACGAAGTGGCGCGGCGCGTCGAGGTGCGTGCCCATGTGGTTGGAGGTCTGGATGTACTGCGCGTTCACGCCGTGCTCGGCCTTGCGCTTGATGTACTTGACCTCGAAGGGCGGGTAGTAGGGCCAGAACGGCGCCTGCTCGTTCAGCGGCTGCGACAGATCGTACAGCTTCATCGGTCTCCGGCTCGAGTTCGGGTGAATGCCTGCGTGTCTTCCGGTACAGAAAACGTCGACTGCATGATCTGGGCGTGTTTGGCGCTCCAGACGCAAAAACGGGCTGCGCGCATGCCTCACGCGGGCCCTCTCCCTGGCGCTTCGCGCCTGTCCCTCCCCCAAAACAGCCTGGGGGAGGGACGAGGGCTCGCTTCGCTCGCGGCTGCTCAGCGCACGCCGAAACATCGTCCGCGCTGAGTTCTCCCCTCCCCTGCGAACCGGGGAGGGGGCTGGCCGGGCGGGCAGGATGCCTTCCTCCCGCGCAGATGCGTGCGTGCTACCTCTCCCGGTACGGGAGAGGTGGCGAGCCTAAGCGAGCCGGAGAGGGCGCGCTCCTCAGCTCTCCGCCGCGCTCCGCTCCCGCGCCGCCCGCGCGAACGCCACCGGCAGCGCGCGGCCGACCAGCACGCCCACGAGGTGGCGCCGGTAGTCCGCCGACGCGTGGATGTCGAACGGCGGATCGACCTCCGCGCGCGCGGCCTCGGCGGCGGCGCGGACCGCGTCGTCGCCAGGGGACGCGCCGACGATGGCGTCCGCAGCCCCGCGCGCCAGCACCGGCCCCTCGCCGACGCCGAGGAGCGCGATGCGGGCGGCGTCGTACGTCCCGTCGTCTCCCAGCGACAGCTGCACGGCCACACCGGCCAGCGCGAAGTCGCCGTGCCGGCGGCTGATCTCCATGAACGACCAGCCGGCGCGCGGCGCGGGCGCAGGGATCTCGATCTCCCCCAGCATCTCATCGTGCTCCAGCGCCGTGGCGAACAATCCGGTGAAGAACTGGTCCGCCGCCAGCGTGCGCCGACCGTTGGAGCCGAGCAGGTGGAAGCGCGCGCCCAGCGCCAGCATCACCGCGGGAAGCTCCGCCGCCGGGTCCGCGTGCGCGATGCTGCCGCCCATCGTCCCCCGGTTGCGGATCTGCGGGTGGGCGACGAAGGGAAGCGTCTCGGCCACCAGTGGCGCCGCGCGGGCAATGGCGCCGTTGCGCTCGGCCGCGTGCTGCCGCACCATCGCGCCGATGCGCAGCCCGCCGCCGTCCTCGCGGATGTAATCGAGCCCGGGGATGCGGTTCAGGTCGATCAGCACGCCGGGCGCCGCCAGCCGGAAGTTCATCGCGGGGACGAGGCTCTGGCCGCCGGCCAGGAGCTTGGCGTCCCACCCGTGCTGCACCAGCAGCTCGATCGCCCCGTCGATAGTGTCCGGGCGGAAGTACTCGAACGGCGCGGGCTTCATCGCACGCTCCCACAGGCCGTGGGGAAGTATGCGACTGAAGTCGCGGCTACAACGACACGCAGTCCGCCTTCGCGGACTCCCGCGGGCGCAGCATCCTGGCCGAGCCGAAGCTTCGGTGTGCGCTGAGTTCTCCCCTCCCCCATCCCGCCCCCCTCGTGGGGGGGGGGCCGGGGGTGGGGGGGGACGGCGGCCGCGCCCGGCCGATCGTCTGCGCGCCGCCTCATCCGATCGTCCCCGGCGGCAGGTCCTGGTCGAGGTCCTCCACCGGCGCGGGCTCGTCCGGCACCCCGGGCGCCAGCGGCGGCTCCGGCTCGGAGCCGGCGAGGTTCGCGCTGGGCGATACATCTCCCGATGCCGAATCTCCCGCCGTTGCTGACGATACGCCCGCCGCCGCGTCGGGCGTGTCGCCGGATTCGGGGTTCGCCTCCGCCGCGTCCTCGACCGTCGCGGCATCGTCCACCAGTTCGCCCTCGACCACCGTCGCCGTCGCGATGCCGAACGACGCCGACGCGGCGCCCAGGCTGGCGCCGATGCGCAGCTCCATCTCGCGGCTGAGTGCCTCCAATCCCTGCCGCGTCAGCAGCTTGGCCACCTGGTCCAGCAGCCGCTGCCCGATCCCGGCCACCTTCCCGCCGATCTGCAGGTCCGCGCGGTAGCGCATGGTGGTGGTCTGCTCCACCTCCAGCAGCTCGACCGACGCGCTGCCGCGGGTGAAGCCGAGCGGGCCCTTGCTGTCCACCTTCATCATGTAGCGCGCGGGCTCCTCGCGGTCGTGCAGCGCCACCGAGAGTGTCCACTGCGCCGCCGTCACCGGTCCCACGCCGATGCGGATCGACCCCTCGTAGGTCCCGTCTCCCGTCGCGACCAGGCGCTGGGCGCCGGGCATGGCCTTCACCAGCACGTCGGGGTCCTGCAGCAGCACCCACACGCGGTTGCGCGGGGCGCGGAAGGTGAACTCGCCGTCCACGATCATGCGTCCGCCTCCAGCGTCGCGGGGATGTTCGTCGCATTGCGCGCGGAGCGGCGGGGCGCCGTCCGCAGCATCTCGAAGAGCTGGTTGGGGCTCAGGGGGATCTCGGTGACCTCGATCTCCCACTCGTCCAGCGCGTCCTCCAGCGCCTGCGCGAACGCGGCGCCAGAGGGGATGCACCCCGCCTCGCCCACGCCCTTGAGGCCGAGCGGGTTCATCGGCGCGGGGGTCTCGCGGTGCGCCATCCCCACGCGGGGGACGTCGAGCGAGGTGGGGAGGAGGTAGTCGGCGAACGAGGCGTTCATCAGCTGCCCGTTCTCGTCGTAGACCAGCTTCTCGAAGAAGCAGTTGCCGATGCCGTGCGCCACCCCGCCCTGGATCTGCCCCTCGACCAGCACGGGGTTGATCAGCTTGCCGCAATCGTGCACGACCACGTAGCGGAGGAACTTCGCCATCGCCGTCTCCGCGTCGACCTCGACGACGACCGCGTGCACGCCGCTCGCCGTCGATCCGCGATCGGGGCCGAAGTAGGCGGTGCACTCCAGCCCCGGTTCCGTCCCCGGTGTCACCCCGCCGCGCAGGGGATTCGCCCGCAGCGCCAGCTCGCCGTAGCGGATGGAGCGCTCGGGCTCGTCGCGCACGCGCGCGTGGCCGTCCGCCAGCTCCACCTCGCCCTCGGGGATGTTCAGAAGGCGCGCGGCGACGGCGATCACCTTCTCGCGCACCTTGGTGGCCGCGGCATGGCAGGCGCTGCCGGCGACGACGGCGCCGCGGGAGGCGAAGGTGCCCGTCCCCCAGTTGAACTCGCGCGTGTCGCCGGTGACGACGAGGACGTCGGCCACGTCCACGTCCAGCGCCTCGGCCACGATCTGCGCGAACGCGGTGTAGTGCCCCTGCCCCTGCGTCCCCAAGCCCGTGGCGACGCGGACGCGGCCGTTCGGCTCGATGGTGACGCGGGCGCCCTCGTACGGCCCGATCCCCGTCCCCTCCACGTAGCTGACCACGCCGATCCCCACACGCCGCCCCTCCTTGGCCGCGCGGCGCTTCTCCGCGGCCCAGCCGTCCCAGCCGATCATCTCCAGCGCCGTCTCGAGCGCGGGGCGGTAGTTGCCGCTGTCGTAGACGAGGGGCTGGAAGTCCTGGAAGAGGATCTTGTGGTCGTGCGGGAAGTCGTCCTGCACGATGTAGTTGCGGCGGCGGATCTCCGCGGCGTCGAGCCCCAGCTCGCGCGCGGCCAGGTCGAGCAGGCGCTCCATCACGAACACGCCGTGCTGCCGCCCCGCGCCGCGCACCGGCGTCACCGTGATGCGGTTGGTGAAGACGGCCCTGAACTCGGCGTCGTAGCTCGGCACGTCGTACGGGCCCAGCAGCGTGCATTGGCTGTTGATGGGGACGGTCAGCCCGTACGGATCGTACGCGCCGCAGTCGTGCAGGAAGGCGTCGCGCACGCCCAGGATGCGGCCGTCGGCGTCCACCGCCATCTCGGCGTCGTGCACCTGCGACCGCTCCTGCGTGGTGGCGTAGAAGTTCTCCTGCCGGTCCTCCGTCCACTTCACCGGCCGCCTGAGCTGCATCGCCGCCCAGGGGACGAGGACTTCCTCGGGGTAGAACATCATGATCTTGGGCCCGAAGCCGCCGCCCACGAACGGCGCCACCACGCGCACCTGGCTCTGCATCAGCCCCAGCATCCCCGCCAGCCCGTTGCGGATGGGGATGGGCGCCTGGGTGGTGTCCCACACCGTCAGCTCCTGCGCCTGCTCGTCCCACCGCGCGGCCACGGCGCGGTTCTCGATGGCCGCGCTGGCGCCGCGGTCGTAGTGGAAGCGCCGGGAGACGACGACCGCGGCCTTCGCCTTCGCCTCGTCGTAGTCGCCGTGCCGCTGGCGGACGTGGGCGGCCAGGTTCGTCCCCAGCTGGGGATGGAGGATCGGCGCGTCCGGCTCCAGCGCGCGCTCGAGGTCGACGACCACGTCCAGCGGCTCGGCGTCGACGAAGATGTCCGCCAGCGCGTCCTCGGCGATGTAACGGCTCTCGGCGACGACCATCGCGATGGGCTCGCCGGCGTGGCGGAGGCGGTCCTTCGCCAGGGGGACCTGCGTGGCCTGGTTGAAGACGATTCCCTCGATGGGCGGCGGGGGGACGAGGAGCGGCCCCGGCTGCCAGTAGTCGCCCAGGTCCTCGGCGGTGTAGACGGCGATGACGCCCGGCCGCTCACGCGCGGCGGAGACGTCGACGGAGTTGAGCACGGCGTGCGCGTAGTCGCTGCGCAGGAAGGCCACGTGCAGCATCCCCTCCAGGTGCACGTCGTCCACGAACAGCGCCTGCCCGGTCAGCAGCCGTGCGTCTTCGTTGCGCGGCACCCATTCGCCCACGTAGCGGCGGCTCATCGCGCCACCTCCGGGGCTCGCCAGGCGAATGAATTCGCGGCAACAAGGGCACAAAGTCCCTTCGGGACTACCGTCGCAGCATCGGCGCCCCATCCCAGGCCCCGCCCCGCGATGACGTCATCCTGAGGCCGGCCAGACCGCAATCCCCGTCCGCACCGAAGGTTGCAGGCCGAAGGATCTATAGCCCGCCTTGCACGACGGCCGTGGTAGCGCGCCGAAACCCGCATCGCGATCGCCGTCACGATGCCTCCACGGGGTGGGGATCGGGCTCGATGGAGAGGAGGTCTCCGCTCGAATCCCTGCGCATGCGCTCGGCGGCGAGCAGGACGGCGTCGACGATCTTCGCGTAGCCGGTGCAGCGGCAGAGATTGCCCGAGATGGCCAGGCGGACGTCGTCCTCGGTGGGATCGGGGTTCTCGGCGAGGAAGGGAACCAACGTCATCAGGAAGCCGGGCGTGCAGAAGCCGCACTGCAGCCCGTGCGCGTCGCGGAAGGCGGCCTGCAGGGGATGCAGCGCGTCGCCGTCCGCCAGCCCCTCGACGGTGCGCAGCTCGCACCCGTCCGCCTGCGCCGCGAACACCAGGCAGCTACGAACCGGCGCGCCATCCATCAGCACCGTGCACGCGCCGCAGACGCCATGTTCGCACCCCACGTGCGTGCCGGTGAGCCCCAGCTCGTGGCGGATGAAGTCGCTCAGCAGCAGCCGCGGCTCCACCTCCCGGCGCTGTTCGGTCCCGTTGACGTGTAGGGTGATCTCGACGGATGACGGCATCCGTTTGCGGGGATGGGTGGGACGGGACGGCCCCGCGCCGCGGCCCGGAGATGGGCGTGCGCCACGGCGTGCGGGGCGAAGGATTCGGCCAGATTAGCGCGGGAACGGGCGAGCGGCAAGCGGCGGGAGACGAGGCAGATCCCGCAGTCACCCCGCGAGGCCGCGGGGTGGGCGGATCAGGCGGGTGACCGCGGGTGCTCCCGTGCTTCGGCGGTGCGGCTGCGCCCCAGGATGAAGGCCGAGACGAGCGCCCCCACGTCGAGGCCGAAGATCACGGTTCCTTCCACCCCGTGCCCGGCGCCGACGAGGAAGGTCGCGCAGCCGAACCCCACCAGCGAGATCACCAGCGCGCACACCACGCCCATGCGCTCGCTCAGGATCGACGCCTCGAGCGCCTTCCGGTCCAGCAGCTGCGCCCGGCGCTCCAGCGTCCGGCGATGCGCCGACTGCTGCTTGAACTCGCTCAGGATGATGTCGGGCGCGCCGGGATGCGCACGGCCGTAGCGCGCGAGCTCTTCCGCGTCGGGGATGGGGCCTTTGCGCAGCTCGAACTCCGTGACGTGCGTGATCACGTGAGATGCAGAAGGGCGCGATTCCAGCTCGCGCCCCTCCAGGATCTCCTGCTCGCCTGCAACCGTAAGCTCGCCGTCTCCGCGTCTTTTCCTGCCGTCACCCATGCGTGCGGGCCGCGTCCCGCTGCCTTACACGGGTGAACGCGGCGCCGAGATCGCTCCACACCGCCGCCCAGTCGGCCGCGACCGCCGCCGCATCGGAGGGAAGGGGGGTGCGGCGGCGCGCATAGGTGGGAACGGTGGCGCCGCGCAGGTCGAGGGCCCGTCCCAGGCCCCGCAGAAAGCTCCTTGCGCCTGTGAATGCGTTCGTCTGCTGCATCGTGTGTGCTCCTGGTGCGCAGATGAATACGACGCGTTCGGGAGGCGGGAATCTAAATGATAGACGGAGGAGATGTCAACAATGTCGAACAGTATTCGCCGACCTGCCACGCCCATCCGCCCTCAGACGCTGTCGCGCGGCAATCCCGCGCGAGGCGGGCGCCTTTCTCGCATTGCCCATGGACCGCTAACTTTTTCGCAGCGCTCGGCAGTCTGGCCGCACTGATCGCCCTGTGCGGATCGCGGAGGGAATGGAACCGCGTCCGCGGGCGACACGTAAACGCACCTGCAGCCGATTCGGCGAGCGACGGGCACGATCCGCCGCCGGCCGTTCCCTACATCTCACTCACGCACCGCTAGTTGTCCGGCATCCTCGCCCTCCTCCTCGGCCGCCGCCTGTGCGACCGCTACCGCGTCGACTCCGTGATCGCAACGGGCGGCATGGGCGCGGTGTGCGGGGCGTTCGACCTGAACCTGGAGCGGCGCGTCGCCGTCAAGGTGATGACCGCCGTCGCGCCGGACGAGGACGAGGCGGGGCGGCTGAAGATGCGCTTCCACCGCGAGGCCACCGCCGCGGCTCGGCTGCGCCATCCCAACGTGGTCACGGTGCACGACTTCGGCACCGACCGCGACCTGGGGATCGATTTCCTGGTGATGGAGCTCCTCGCCGGCGAGGACCTGGCCGCGCGGATGCGCCGCGCCGGCGGGCCGCTCCCCGTGGAGGAGGCGGTGGAGATCCTGCGCGAGGGCGGGATGGGCCTGGCCGCCGGGCACCGCGCGGGGATGGTGCACCGCGACGTGAAGCCGGCCAACATCTACCTCGTGGCCGAGCCGGGGGGGTGGGAGGTGAAGGTGCTGGACTTCGGCATCGCGCAGGTGCGGCAGGAGTCCGGCAGCGACCCGTACACGCCGCTGACCCGCTTCGGCTCACCGCACACGCCGCGCTACGCCAGCCCCGAGCAGCTGGCCGGCGGCCGCGCGCTCACGGCCGCGAGCGACATCTACTCCTTTGCCCTGACCGGGCTGGAGATGCTGGGCGGCGAGCATCCCGGGGGCCTGAACAGCACCGGCGACGACAAGCAGGCCGCGCGCATGATCAAGCGCCTGCTCGCGGCGCGCCCCGACGTGCCCATGCGCCTGGCCGCCGTGCTGCGCCGCGCGCTCCGGCTCGACCCGGCCACGCGCTTCCCCGACGCGGACGCCTTCCTCGACGCGCTGGAGCAGTGGGACAAGGCGCCCCCGCGCGACGCCGCCTCGGCCGCGGGATACGCCTCCATCATCCCCTCCGCGCCGCAGGCCGCGTGGGCTGCGCCGGCGGGATCATCGCCGGCGATGGCGGACGAGGACGCGACCGTCATCGCCCCGCCGCACGTGCCGGAGGGGACGGTGGCGGCGCCGGCGGGCCCCATCCCCCAGCCGATGCCGGTGCCCGCGGGCGCGCCGGCCCCGCCGCCCGCCGCGCCCGACGCCGCCGGCGACGCGGAGCCGAAGCCGCGGCGCCGCCTCCGCCTGCGGCCGGCGGGATGGCTGCTGCTGCTCCTGCTGGTGGCCGCGCTGGCCGCGGCCTACGCGCTGTGGCCTGCCGGGCCCGCCCGCGTCCGCCCCGACGACGGCCGAGCGCCGCAGCGTCCCGACATCGGCGCGCAGGTCTCCACCGGCCCCGCCGGCGGGCCGGCGATCGCGGCGGACGAGTGGGAGCGGGTGGCTGGGGACGGCGCGTACGGGAGCGGTGACGCGCTGTTCGTGGTGATCGTGGCCTCGTTCACCCCCGACCAGCTCTGGCGCGCCGGGCAGATCCGCGACGCGGCGATGGAGCGGGGATACGGCGTCGGCCTGGCCAACTCCGCCGTCTACCCCGAGCTGCGCGACGGCTACGTGGCGCTCGTCGCCGGCCCTTACGCGGACCGCGAGTCGGCCGCCGAGGCGCTGGTCGACATCCGCGGCAACCTGGCGGGCGACGCGTTCCTCAAGCGCGTCACCCTGCGCCGGCCCTGATCGTCCGTCGGACCGGAACGAAGCGCGGGGGACCGCCGAGTGGCGATCCCCCCGCGCTCCGTCATCCCGCCACGCCGCTCAGGGCGTGTAGGTCGAGTTCTGCGCCTGGGGCGTGCCCCGGCCGCCGGAGGTGCCGTACACGGCCGTGACGAGGGGAGTGTCCCAGTTGCTTCCGTCCATGTCGGAGTTGTCCAGGGCCGGTTCTTCAGCTCCCGGCTGATCCCGTCCTGCGCCGAGGTGCTGGGCTTGGAGTACTGCGTGCGGTCGATCGTCAGCGTGTCGGTGCCGTACACGCGGGCGATCTTCACCGCGTCCAGGCTGTTGGCCAGGCTCAAGGACTCCCCACGCGGAAAAAACGGTAGTTATCAAGCCGTTTTTCAGCGTCGCCAGCTGCTACGAAGACGAGACACCTCGTGCGTTTGGCGGATGGTCCGGAACTCGCTCGCGGTGGTGGCCGGTAGATCTGGTCGTCGCTGCCCCACTTCGCGCTCGCTGTCACGTGCCGCCGCGGTCGCGCGTTCAACCGCATCTCCATCGCCGTCTCCTCCATTCGCTGGAGCGTTCGTGACGAGAGTCGGATTGCGCCGCGCCGCGGCGGTCGTGCTGACGCTGTCGTGCTGCCTTCCTGGCGCGCCCGCGGCGGCTCAGTCGAGCGACGGGGTGATCCTGGCCGTAAACGCCGGGCTCGGCGCGCTGACCGCGGGCGGGCTGCGCGTGCTGCGCGGCGGGCACTTCCGCGCGGCGGCGGTGCGCGGCGCGGTGGGCGGGGCGCTCGTCTACGGCGGCAAGCGGCTGGCGGTGGAGCGCTGGGACGGCGCCGGCCTGGCCGGGCGCCAGGTGGCGGCGGTGGGCTCGTCCATCGTGTGGAACGCGGGGCTGGGGCGCGCGCCGCTGCACACACTGGCGCTCCCCGTCGGCCCCGTGCGGCTCTACGTGCGGACGACCGACGGTGGCGCGGTGCAGCCGAAGATCGACGCGTCGGCCGTCGTCGCCATGGTGCTGGTGATGACGGAGGAGGGGAGCCACCTGGACGTGGAGCGCTCGCTCTCCTCCGGCGCGCTCGTCTTCCGCCGCACGAACCCCCGCGAGCCCGAGGGATGGCTGGGCGGCGCCACCGCGGGGGTGATCAGCTATCTCCCCGTGGAGTCGGGGGGGACCGAGGGCGAGGGGCTGCACGAGGTGCTGGGGCACGAGCGCGTGCACATGATCCAGCACGACCAGGCCTTCCTCTTCTTCAGCCAGCCCGCCGAGGCCGCGCTGCTGGGCTCGCACCCGGTCGGTCGGTACCTGGACCTGGGGCTGAACGTGCTGGCGCTGGAAGCCGTGGACCGGCTGATCCCCTACAACTCGCGGCCGTGGGAGCGCGAGGCGCGCCTGCTCAGCCCGCGCACCACCGAGCCGCCGACGGGCGGATCGGTCGGCTTCGTCCTCGCCCCGCCGCCGCTTTCCTTCCAGCCGTGATGTCCGAGCACCCATCTCGTTGACGTGATGGCACTTCGGATGCATCCACGGGGGCGCGTTCGCCGGCGGCGCGCGTCCGCCGGAGGTGCTTCTCGCGGAGGTGGCAGCATGGAATCCAGGGTGAAGGTGCTGGGGCATCCGCTCCACCAGATGCTGATCGTGCTCTCGCTGGGCGAGTTGGTGGACCGCATGGGCGTGGGGGTGGACCCGGGCGCCAACCTCGACGCGCCGAGCTCGCTCTCGCGCCGCCCGCCGGAGCCGGCGCATCGCGGCGCGCGCTGATCTCGGATCGGTTGAAATCGAAAAGAGGTTGGACTCACGCGGAGACGCGGAGACGCGGAGAACTCACCCCGATGCTGAGTTCTCCGCGACTCCGCGTCTCCGCGTGAGGCAAAGCAGTTCCTGCACGATCGCGCCTCGCCCCGCATCACCCCGCCCTCTATCTTCCTGCCGCCCCGGATGGCGTTCGATCGCCGTCCCCGCATCTACCGAATCAGGCAGATCGATCCCGATGAAGGCCGTGCTCTTCGACGTCGGCAACACGCTGCTGTGGCTGGACCATCCGTTCGTCATCGGCGTGCTGCGCGAGCACGGGACGGAAGTCACGGAGGACGAGCTGGTGGCCGCGCAGTACGGGGCCAAGCTGCTGCTCGACGAGCTGGTGCGGACGGGGCGGGCGGGGGACGACGAGAGCCGCGGGCGCATCTTCTTCGCCGAGGTGTTCCGCCAGCTCGGCGTTCCGGACGACGTCTTCCCTTCCATCGCCAGACGTCTCTACGCGCGGCATGACGAGCACAACCTGTGGTGCCAGGTGCGCGAGCGGACCGGCGAGACGCTGGACGAGCTGCGGCGGCGCGGCTACCGGCTGGGCGTGATCTCCAACGCCGACGGGCGGGTCGAGGCGCTGCTGGAGGAGCTGGGGCTGCGTCCTCACTTCGAATTCGTGATCGACTCGGGGAGCGTGGGGGTGGAGAAGCCGGACCCGCGCATCTTCCGCATGGCGCTGGAGCGGATGGGGATCGAGCCGCACGACGCCGTCTACGTGGGCGACGTGTACGAGATCGACGTGGCCGGTGCCCGCGCGGCGGGGATGCGCGCGATCCTGCTCGACCCGCTCTCGCGGCTGGGGCACCTGGACTGCGACCGCATCGCCGCGCTGCACGAGCTCCCCGGGAGACTGGCGGAGGCGGCGTGAGCGCGGGCGGCGGGTGGTGGGACGACTACTTCGACGGCACCTTCGTCTCCATCTACCGCGACTTCCTGACCCCGCAGCGCACCGAGCGCGAGGTGGCGGGGGTGATGGAGATGGTGGCGCTTCCGCCCGGCGGCGCGGTGCTGGACCTGGCCTGCGGCTGGGGGCGCCACTCCGTGGAGCTCGCCCGCGCCGGCTTCCGCGTCACCGGGCTGGATCTCTCGGAGACGCTGCTCGCCCGCGCCCGCAAGCGCGCCGCGGCCGCCGGCGTCGCCGTCAACTTCGTGCGCGGCGACATGCGCGAGGTGCCGTGGCACGGCCGCTTCGACGCGGTGCTCTCCCTCTACTCCTCCCTCGGCTACTTCCTTTCCGACGACGAGGACCTGCGCGTGCTGCGTGGCGCCCGCGACGCGCTGCGCCCCGACGGCGCGTTCGTGCTGGAGACCATGCATCGCGACCACATCGTGGGCGACTACGCCAGCCGCGACTGGTGGGAGACCGACGACGGGACGACGGTGTGGGTGGAGCGCGAGTTCGACGCGGTGGAGGGCGTCAGCCGCGAGTGGACGCGCTGGAGCAAGGGGAAGGAGCGGGGGGAGAAGTACCACGAGCTGCGCGTGAGATCGGCGACGGAGTGGGACCGCCTCCTCCGCGCCGCCGGCCTCGTCCCCGTCGACTGGTACGGCGACTGGGAGCTCGCCCCCTTCATCCACACCAGCGAGGACCTGATCGTCGTCTGCCGCCGCGGGTGACGTGGCCGGATCCCCCTATCCCGAAAGAGTTTGTCCGGCAGGGGATGAGACGATGGCGTGAAACCCGTCCTGTTGCTACTTTTCCAGCAGTCTCATTTCCAACCGATCCGCGAATCGCGGAGTCCAGGGCCGCGCGGGCGGACGCATCGATCACCGCTCCGGCGCCGCCGATCCGTTCTCCCTGGTAACCAGACGTTTCTATCTCTCATGGCCAGACTCGCAGCCCTCCCGCTCGCCATCACCGTCGTAGCCCTCGGGATGCAGGCCGCACCTGCCGCGGCGCAGAACGCCGGCGCGGCGCAGACGCAGCAGACCGCGGCGGCCACGCCCGCGCGGACGCTGCGGGTGGCGCAGGCGGCGCGGCTCACGGGCGACATCCACGTGGACGGGCGCTTCGACGAGCCCGCGTGGGCCGCGGCGCCGGCCACGGGCGACTTCACGCAGAGCTGGCCCAGGCCGGGGAACCCGGCCACCGAGCGCACCGAGGTGCGCGTGCTGTACGACGACGAGGCGCTGTACGTGGGCGTCCGCGCCTTCGACGCGCACCCCGACTCCGTCGCCTCGCAGCTGGCGCGGCGCGACGTCACGGGGATCTTCTCCGACTGGATCCACGTCCTCGTCGACAGCTATCACGACCGCCGCTCCGGCTTCCGCTTCTCCGTCAATCCCCACGGGGTGAAGAAGGACGTCCTCCACTCCAACGACACCAACGAGGACCTGAACTGGGACGCGGTGTGGGAGGTGGGCACGGCCATCGACTCGGCCGGGTGGACGGCCGAGTACCGCATTCCTTTCTCGCAGCTGCGCTTCGGGCCGGTGCCGGCGGGGACGCCGCGGACCTGGGGGCTGCAGGTGCAGCGCGACGTGGCGCGCAGGCAGGAGCGCGACAGCTGGAGCCCGTGGACGCAGCAGAGCGGCGGCTACGTCTCCAGCGCGGGCGACCTGGCGGGGATCGTGGACGTGCCCATGCCGCACCGGCTGGAGGTGATGCCGTACGTCAGCTCGCGGCTGACCAGCGACCCCGGCGTGGGGCGCGCGGGCGACCCCTTCTTCCAGCACAACGACTTCGCCGCGTCGGCCGGCGCCGACGTCAAGGCCGGGCTCCCCGGTGGGCTCACGCTCACCGGCACCATCAACCCCGACTTCGGGCAGGTGGAGGTGGACCCGGCGGTGGTGAACCTGTCGGCGTTCGAGACCTTCTTCCCCGAGAAGCGGCCGTTCTTCGTGGAGGGCGCCGACGCGTTCACCTTCGGGCAGGTGCGCGTGGGGCCCACCTACGGCTTCCAGCAGTTCTTCTACTCGCGCCGCATCGGCGCGTCGCCGCACGGCTTCGTGCCCGACGCGCGCTTCGTGGAGCAGCCGGAGCAGACGACCATCGTGGGCGCGGCCAAGGTCAGCGGGAAGGCGGGCCCGTGGACGGTGGGCGTGCTCGAGGCGCTGACGGCCGAGGAGCGCGCGCGCTTCGCCACCTTCAGCGACGAGCGCGGGCGCGCGGTGGTGGAGCCGTGGACCAACTTCCTGGTCGGCCGCGTCCGCCGCGACATCGGTACGGCCGGCAACACCGTGGTGGGGGCGATGGCGACTTCCACCAACCGCGTGCTCGACGACACGCTGCTTGCCGGGTTCATGCGCTCGCGCGCGAACACGGCGGGGGTGGACTTCGAGCACCTGTGGGCCGACCGGCAGTGGGCGCTGAGCGGCTTCGTGGCGGGCACGTCGATCGCCGGCGAGGCGGACGCCATCTCGCTGGCCCAGCTCTCCAGCGCGCGCTACTTCCAGCGGCCCGACGCCGACTACCTGGAGTTCGACCCGTC
Organism: Longimicrobium sp.; assembly: GCA_036377595.1. Classification (NCBI taxonomy): domain Bacteria; kingdom Pseudomonadati; phylum Gemmatimonadota; class Longimicrobiia; order Longimicrobiales; family Longimicrobiaceae; genus Longimicrobium; species Longimicrobium sp. The sequence continues at coordinate 16,456 of DASUYB010000085.1, forward strand.
GCGCACCTCGCTGAACGGCTACATGGCCGAGGTGGCGCTGCAGAAGAGCGGCGCGCTGAACGGCTCCATCGACCTGCGCACGGTAAGCCCCGGCTTCGAGCTGAACGACATCGGCTTCCAGGGGCGGACCGACTACCGCTCGGCCACCCTGGGCGTGGGCTACAGCCGCGACCGCGCGGGGAAGACCTTCCGCAGCTGGAACGCGTTCTTCGGCCAGAACAACGCCTGGAACCACGGGGGGGACTACATCTGGAGCAGCTTCTTCTGGAACGCGGGGATGACGCTGAACAACTTCTGGTCGGCGGGGATGTTCGGCGAGCTCGATCCCGGCGTCACCACCGACCGGCTGACGCGCGGCGGGCCGCTGGCGCGCACGCCGACGTCGTGGGCGCTGGGCACCTGGGGCAATTCCGACACGCGCAAGGTGGTGTCGGCCGACTGGAACGTCACCTGGGTGGGCGACGCCGCGGGCGGGAAGAACTGGTCGGCGTACGCGGGCGTGGCCTACCGCCCCACGCCGTCCGTGCGCATCTCCTTCGGCCCCAGCGTGTGGTGGGGGCTGGAGACGCGGCAGTTCGTGCAGACGGTGCCGGACCCCGCGTTCACGCCCACCTACGGCGCGCGCTACGTGTTCGCCGAGCTGCGGCAGACGCAGGTGTCGGCCGACACGCGCATCGACTGGACCTTCACGCGCGACCTGACGCTGCAGCTGTACGCGCAGCCCTTCGTCTCGGCGGGGCGGTTCACGCGCTTCAAGCAGCTGAACGCGGCGGGGACGGGAAGCTTCGGCGTGTTCGGCCGGGACCTGGGGTCGATCTGCTACGACGCGGACGAGCAGGTGTACACCGCCGACCCCGCGGGCGACTGCTCGGCGGCGGAGACGACGTCGTCCGGCGCATTCCCCATCTTCAACCCCGACTTCAACTTCCGCTCGCTGCGCGGCAACGCGGTGCTGCGCTGGGAGTACCGCCCGGGAAGCACGCTCTACTTCGTGTGGCAGCAGGAGCGCAGCGGCGCCGAGCCGTTCGGCGACTTCCGCTTCGGCCGCGACGTGGGCGCCATCTTCGACCAGCCGTCGCGCAACGTGTTCGTCATCAAGGCCAGCTACTGGCTCAGCCGCTGATCCGCTGAACAGAAGGTCTCACGCAGAGAAGCAGAGGCAGCAGAGGTGAGTTCTCCGCTGCCTCTGCTTCTCTGCGTGAGGCCATTTCTTTTCAGGATTGCGATCACGCGCCGGCGCTGGCGAATCGCCGCTCCTCGACGGCCGGCGTGCGCGCGAACTCGCGGCGAAGGCGGCGGAAGATCACCACGTGGCCGGCGATGGCGGCGGGGACGAAAATCGCGGGGAGCCAGATCCACGGCGCCTGCGCGATCCACACGTTCGCCGGCTCGTTGGTGAAGATGCGCAGCGGCGTCGGCGTCGACAGCAGCGCGACCACCAGCACGTTCGCCAGCAGCAGCGTCCCCACCACGTTCCACGCGGCGACGACGCGCAGCGGCACCCGTCCACGCGCGGCGACGAGCCATGCTGCCAGCAGCAGCGCCGTCGTGCCCGTCACGATGTCGAAGTTGCGGCCGTTGAAGCTCATCTGCACCGGCATCAGCCCCTCCGACCACGCGCGGTGCATCAGCAGCTCCAGCGGCAGCCGGAACCCCTGCACGCCGACGAGCACCGCCAGCGGCAGCCCCTCCGCCAGCCGCGCGCCCGTACGCGACAGCCCCACCCGCAGCGCCAGCCCCCACGCCACCAGCATCAGCGGCAGCATCGTCGGCGGCACGGTGTCGAAGCGCAGCCGACCCGACGCGGCGAGCGCGAACGTCACCGCCATCCACGCCGCCGTGAGGGCGGCGGTCACGAGCCCGCGGCGGGGTGCATCGGCGTCACCGACGGAACGGGCGGAACGGTAGACCAGGACGGGAAACGCGGCGGCGACCAGCAGCGCCAGCGCCGCGAATCCCCACGTAAGCTCGATGGATGCCTTGACCATGGGTCACCCGGCAGGTTAGAGTGGATGTCAGACTACTATCAAATAGTAAAGTGATCGTGATCTGAAAGGCAAGTGTCTCGATGAGCAAGCGCTCCTACGAGCAGTTCTGCGGGCTGGCCAGGGCGCTCGACCTCGTTGGCGAGCGCTGGACGATGCTGGTGGTGCGCGGCCTCCTGCTCGGCCCGTTGCGCTACAGCGACCTGCTGCGCGGACTCCCCGGCATCACCACCAATCTCCTGGCCAAGCGGTTGAAGGAGATGGAGGAGAACGGGCTGGTCGAGCGCGTGCGCACCGCCGCGGGCGAGAGCGGCCACGCGTACCGGCTAACGGAGATCGGCCGCGCGCTGGAGCCCGCCGTGCACGCGCTGGGCAGCTGGGGATGGCGATGGATGACGCAGCCCGGCCCCGGCGAGCACCGCAGCCTGGAGTGGCTCCTCGTGGCGCTGCGGCGGCGGTACCGCGGCGGCGCCTCGCTCACGGCGGAGATCGTGGCGGACGGCGTCCCCTACACCTTCCGCCTGGGCGAGCGCGCGGAGGTCTCGCGCGGGGCGGCGGCGGATGCGCAGGTGCGCGCGTCCGGGCCGGGGGCGGCGTTCGCGCGGCTCTTCCTGGGCGGCTGGCCCGGCGCGCTCCCCGAGGAGATCCGCGTCGCCGCGGGCGGCGCCGGCGGCCTGCGCGCGGTCATCGAGGCCTTCGAGCGCGGCGATCCCCTCCCCGGTCAGGACGCCGCGGAATCCGCCGTCACCCTCGCCTGAACGGGGCGACGCGCCGCGAACGTTGTGGTCTGTCCGTTTCCCGTTTATCGTGGTCGGAGATGCTGCCGCGGAACCCGATCTCCCGACGTGGACGCATCTTCCCCTCCCGCCGCTCCATCGCCGACCGTTCCCGCGGTCCTCCGTTCATGCAGACCATCACCATCCCCCCTGGCCGGGTCGTACGAGTCCTGCTCGCGGCGGTCGCGCTCCTCGTGCTCGCGAACACCGCGGCCCAGGTCATGCTTCGTGTGGCGGGGCACGACTACGTCCATGGCCTGGTACCTCTGGTGGACCTGGCGGGCGAGGCCAATCTCCCCACGTGGTTCTCCACCGCCGCGCTGCTGGCGTGCGCGCTGCTGCTCGCGCTGATCGCCGCCGTTCGCCAGGGCGACCGCTTCCGGCGGCACTGGGCGGGGCTGGCGCTCGGGTTCCTCTATCTCTCCGCCGACGAGGCCGCCCGGCTGCACGAGCTGCTGATCGCCCCGGTGCGCGCCGCGCTGCATGCCAGCGGCCCGTTCCACTTCGCATGGGTGATCCCCGCGCTCGCGCTCGTCGCCGTGGCCGCGCTGGCGTACCTCCCGTTCCTCCGCGCGCTTCCCGCGGACACGCGCCGGCGCGCGATCGCCGCTGCCGCGCTGTACCTGGGCGGGGCGGTGGGGATGGAGATGGTGGGCGGGGCATGGCTCGAGCGCTTTGGCGACGACGCCGTCTACGCGGTGGCGGTCGCGCTGGAGGAGACGCTCGAGATGCTCGGGGCGGCGGCCTTCGTCTCCGCGCTCCTGCACTACATCCGCAGGCACGTGGGCCCCGTCCGTCTCCGCGTCGCCGATGGCGGGGAGCGGCAGGCCGGGCCCGCGGCCGTACAGCCGTTGGACGAGCGGAAGGCCGCGGAGACCGCCGTCGCCGCGGGCTGACCGGACCCCACAGCCGCGGAGCCCGTCTTCCCCGCGCATCCTCCTCTCGCACCTTCATCCTCTCACGGGGCGTCGCGCAGGCGGCGTCCCGTTCTGCCGCACCCCCGTCTCCATGACCAGCCGCACTCCCGCACTCCCGCACTCCCGCACTCCCGCACTCCCGCACTTTCGGACCCTCGCACCCTCGCACTCCCCTCCGTTCCGCACAGGCACTCGGCTTGCCGCAAGCGCCTGCGACGGCCTATGTTCAGCAGGCTCCGCCCCGACCGCGGAGCGCCGGAAATCCATCGACCGACAAAGAAGTCCAACGATATGTCAGAACGGAAGATCCGCGTGCTGGTGGCCAAGCCCGGGCTGGACGGGCACGACCGCGGCGCCAAGGTCATCGCCGCCGCGCTGCGCGACGCGGGGATGGAGGTCATCTACACCGGCCTCCACCAGACGCCCGAGATGATCGTCAACGCCGCCGTCCAGGAAGACGTGGACGTGGTGGCCATGTCCATCCTCTCCGGCGCGCACATGACGCTCTTCCCGCGCGTGAGGGAGCTGCTCGAGGCCGAGGGCGCCGACCACATCCTGATCACCGGCGGCGGCATCATCCCCGAGGAAGACATGCAGGCGCTGGAGGGGCAGGGGATCGGCAGGCTCTTCGGCCCGGGGACGACGACGGGTGCCGCGGTGGAGTACATCCGCGAGTGGTTCGCGGAGCACGGCCGCGACCGCGAGCTGGTGGAGCAGTGAGCACCACCGCCGCGCCCGAGGCGCCCGCCGAGGCGGAGTCGCGCGCCCGCCGGCTCGCCCGCGAGCTGGCGGAGCTCGAGGCCCGGCTGCGGCTGGGCGGGGGGAAGAAGCGCATCGAGCGGCAGCACGCCGACGGCAAGCTGACCGCCCGCGAGCGCATCGGCCTCCTCCTCGATCCGCGCACCCGCTTCCAGGAGATCGGCCTCCTCGTCGCCCACGACCGCTACGACGGCCAGGCCCCGGGTGCCGGCGTGGTGACGGGGATCGGCACCGTGGCGGGGCGCGAGATCGTGGTCGTCGCCAACGACGCGACGGTGAAGGCGGGCTCATGGTGGCCGGAGACCATCACCAAGATGCTGCGCGCGCAGGAGATCGCCATGCGCTGCCGCGTGCCGATCGTCTACCTGGTCGACAGCGCGGGGGTCAATCTCCCCTACCAGGGCGGCGTCTTCCCCGGGCAGTACGGCGCCAGCCGCATCTTCTACTACAACTCGGTGATGCGGCGCTACCTGAAGGTGCCGCAGATCGCCGCGGTGATGGGGCCGTGCATCGCCGGCGGGGCGTACCTCCCCGCGCTGAGCGACGTGATCCTGATGGTGGAGGGGACGTCGTTCATGGGGCTCGGCGGGCCCAATCTCGTGAAGGGAGCGACGGGGGAGACGGCGGACGCGGAGACGCTGGGCGGCGCGTACACGCACAACGCCATCTCCGGCGTCGCGCACTACCGCGTGGCCGACGACCGCGCCTGCGTGGCAAAGATCCGCGAGCTGGTGAAGGAGCTGCCGCGGCCGGCGGCTCCCGCGCGGCAGTTCGAGGCGGAGGAGCCGGCGCGGCCCGAGCGCGACCTGTTCGAGGTGCTGCCGGCCGACCACAAGCAGCCGTACGACATGCGCGCGCTGCTTTCCTGCATTCTCGACGCGGGCGAGCTGGACGAGTTCCAGGCCGACTACGCGCCGGAGATGATCTGCGGGAGCGCGCGCATCTGCGGCATCCCCGTGGGCATCATCGCCAACGCGCGGGGGATGCTGAAGGACCCGCACGGCGGGCGGCCCAAGTTCGGCGGCATCGTCTACGCCGACAGCGCCGAGAAGGTGGCGTTCTTCATCGACACCATGAACCGCCACGGCACGCCCATCCTGTTCGTGCAGGACGTCTCGGGCTTCATGGTGGGGACGGAGGCCGAGCACAGCGGAATCATCCGCGCCGGCGCCCGCTTCGTCGAGGCGATGGCGACGGCGACGGTGCCGAAGCTCGTCCTGACGGTGAACCACGCCAGCGGCGCGGGATACTACGCGATGGCGGGGCAGGGCTTCGATCCCGACTTCATCTTCACCTGGCCGACCGGACGGATGGGGGTGATGGAGGGCGATTCGGCGGTGATGGCCCTGTTCAGCGCGCAGCTTGAGGAGTTGAAGAAGGCCGGCAAGCAGCCCGACGCCGACCTCCAGGCCAGGATCGAGGCGGTGCGCGCGGACTACGACCATCAGCTCGACGCCAGGTTTGCCGCCGCGCGCGGCTTCGTGGACGCGGTGATCGCGCCGGACGAGACACGCGCCGCGCTGTCGCTGGCGCTGCGCACCGCGCTCAACCACCCCGGCCCGCACCTGGGCGCCTTCGTCCTGCCGCCGCACCTGACGTAGGAGGGACACATGGTCGATCTCGCGGTTCGGCACCGCTTCACCGTGGACGAGTTCCACCGGATGGGCGAAGCCGGCATTCTTGCCGAAGACGACCGCGTGGAGCTCATCGACGGGGAGATCGTCGAAATGACGCCGATCGGAAGCCGACATTCGACCTGCGTGCGACGTCTTGATCGCTGGCTCCAGAAGCTGGTTGGAGACGGAGCCGTCGTTTCGGCACAGCAGCCGCTGACGCTAGCGAACGACGGCGAGCCGCTTCCCGATGTGGCATTGCTGCGGCCGCGGGTGGACGAGTATGCGGACTCACATCCGACCGGCGCCGATGCCTTGCTGGTGATCGAAGTGGCGGATTCGTCGGTGCTGTTCGACCGCAACGCGAAAAGCCGGCTGTATGCGGCGGGCGGCGTTCCCGAGTACTGGCTGATCGATCTCACCCGTAACTCGGTCGTCGTCTTCCGCGACGCAGAAAACGGGCGCTACACGGACGAGCGGGATTACCGCCAGGGCGAGTCGTGGATTTCGCCCGCGCTTGGTGGTCGAATGGTGATGGTGGATGAAGTGATCGCCACGCGCTGACGCCGCGCGAACGACCCGGGAGAGAACCATGGCTGTTCAGTTCCTGCAGCCGCACAGATTCAGCGCCGAGCAGTACCGGCGCATGACGGCGATCGGGCTTGTCCCGGCAGAGACCGAGCTGATCGACGGCGTCGTGGTGGCGGGGACGCGCCCCTTCCGCTTCTCGTCCGACGACTACATCCGGCTCGGCGTGGAGGGAATCCTGGGCAACGGCGACCGGGTGGAGCTGATCGATGGAGAGATCATCGAAATGAGCCCGATCGGGCCTCGTCATTCAAAATGCGTGGCTCGCCTGATCACGCTTCTCACCTCGCAGCGCGTGCGAGGCGCCGAGGTGCGCGTCCAGGACGTGTTGCGGGTTCGCGAAGGGCGTACGGCGCATCCGGACCTAGGGCTCTACCGCCTGCGCGAGGGTGAGTTCGAGGAGGAGCAGCCCACGGGGAACGATGCCCTGCTCGTCGTGGAGGTGGCCGACTCGTCCGTCCTCTACGACCGCACGGTGAAGATGGAGGACTACGCCACGGCGGGGGTGCAGGAGTATTGGGTCGTCGACCTCCGGCGGAACGTGGTGATCGTCTCGCGGAATCCCGTTGCCGGGCAGTTCATGGACGTGCAGGAGTACGGGGCGGGCGATGCGTGGCGGTCGCCGGCGCTCGGCGGTGCCGGGATCGCGGTGGACGACATCATCGGGAAGCGCGCGCACGATTGAGGGCGCGGGTTGCCGCGCCGGGGATGGAATGAGATTTTCCTGCCGGAGGCTGCCGCGGGCGGCCTCCGGATCGTTTTTGGGGGCACCGCACGCGCCGGGGAGGCCGATGACGCAGCAGCAGACGGTGGATGCGGACGTGCTGGAGGTGGCGTTCGTTCCCACCGCCGGCGACCTGGCCGAGGCGATGCACGCCACGATCCACCGCGGGCGGCGTCCGTGGGCGGAGATCGTGATGGTGCTGGTGCTGGGCGTCAACGTGGTGGCGGGGCTCGCGAGGCACGGGGCCGCGGCGCTCCTCGGAACCGCGGGGCTCGCGCTGCTGGTGCTGGTGCTGGGCACCGCGGCATACCGCGGCGGACCAGGGTTCGCCCGCTGGGCGCTCGCCAGGCGCGCCGCGCGCGAGCCGCACCTCTTCGCGCCGATGGCCTACCGGCTGGGGCCCGACGGCGTGCGGGTGAAGTCCGCCGACGGCGTTTCGAGGGTGCCGTGGAGCGAAGTCGCCCGTGTACGCGAGACCCGGCACCTCTTCTTCTTCGAGCTCGGGGACAAGAGCTCGCTGTACGTGCCCCGGCGCGTGCTGAGCGGTCTCGACCAGTCACGGTTGCGAAGGCTCCTGGTGGCCCGCATGGGTACCCGGGCACAGGTCAAAGAAACGGATGGACGATAGATGAGAGACAAGATCCGCATCGCCAGCGGGCAGGGGTTCTGGGGCGACCAGCTCGACGCTCCGCGGCGGCAGGTGGAGGGCGGCCCGATCGACTACCTGATGCTCGACTACCTGGCCGAGGTCACCATGTCGATCATGCAGAAGCAGCGCTCGCGCAACCCGGCCGCGGGGTACGCGCGCGACTTCGTCCCCCTGGTCGGCGAGATCCTTCCCGCGGTGGTGGAGCGCAACATCCGCGTGGTGGCCAACGCGGGCGGCGTGAACCCCGCCGGCTGCCGCGACGCGGTGCTCGACGTCGCCCGCAAGGCCGGCCTCGAAGGCCGCGCGCGCGTGGCGATGATCACCGGCGACGACATCCTCGAGCGCCTCCCCGACCTCCTCGCGCGCGGGGTGGAGCTGCGGAACATGGAGACGGGCGAGCCGCTCTCCGCCGTGCTCGACAGGGTGCAGAGCGCCAACGCCTACATCGGCGCGCGGCCGATCGTCGAGGCGCTGCGGCAGGACGCGCACGTGGTGATCACCGGCCGCTCGACCGACACGGCGCTGACCTACGCGCCCATGATCCACGAGTTCGGGTGGAGCTGGGACGACTTCGACCGCATCGCCGCCGGCGTGGTGGCCGGGCACATCAACGAGTGCGGGGCGCAGGCTTCGGGCGGCAACTGCCTCTGGCAGTGGCGCGACATCCCCGACCTGGCGGACGTGGGCTTCCCCATCATCGAGGCGGCGCCGGACGGCTCGTTCGTCGTCACCAAGCACGAGGGGACGGGCGGGCGCGTGGCGGTGCCCACGGTGAAGGAGCAGCTGCTGTACGAGATGGGCGATCCCGAGAGCTACATCACCCCCGACTGCGTGGCCGACTTCACCACCATCCGCGTGGACGACGCCGGGCCGGACCGCGTGCGCATCTCGGGCGTGCGGGGGAAGGCGCCGACGGACCTGCTGAAGGTGAGCCTGAGCTACGCCGACGGGTGGAAGGCGAGCGGCACGCTGGTGTACGCCTGGCCCGACGCGGTGGAGAAGGCGCAGGCCGCCGACCGCGTCCTCCGCGGGCGGCTGGACCGCCTCGGGCTGCAGTTCGACGAGGTGCTGACGGAATTCGTGGGGTGGAACGCGACGCACGGCCCGCTCGCCGGCCCGATCCCGCGAGACCTGCCGGAGGTGACGGTGCGGTGGAGCGTGCGCGGCCACGACATGGCGGCGGTGGACCGCTTCACCAAGGAGATCGCGCCGCTGGTGCTGACCGGGCCGCCATCCGTGACCGGGTTCGCGGGCGGGCGGCCGAAGGTGCAGGAGATCGTGGCGTACTGGCCGGCTCTGATCCCCAAGTCGGAGATCGAGCCGCATCTCCGGGTCGAGGTGGTGACGGCGTGATCGGGAAGTCCCCAGTGCCCAGTGCCCAGTGCCCAGTGGGTCTGGTGCACGCCTCGCACGTCGCTGCGTCTCCAGCGCGCGAGTCCGGGGATCGCGTCGTGTCGCGTGTCCGGCTTTTGGTTACTGGGCACTGGGCACTGGGCACTGGGCACTCTGTCGGTCGGATGCGATGCGAGTGACGTTTCTCGGCACCGCCGCGGCGCGGCCCACCGTCGGCCGCAACGTCACCTCGCTGCTCGTCCAGCGCGAGGGCGACGTGATGATGTTCGACTGCGGCGAAGGCACGCAGCGCCAGATGATGCGTTACGCCACCGGTTTCACGATTGACGACGTCTTCTTCACGCACATGCACGCCGATCACTTCCTCGGCATCATTGGACTCCTGCGCACGATGGGTTTGCAGGGCCGTACCGAGCCCATGCGTTTGTACGGTCCGGAAGGCACGCGTGAGATCCTCCATGAGGCCGTGCATCTCGGCGTGGAGCGCGTTCCGTTCGGCATCGACATCATCGAGCTGCAAGCCG
>DASUYB010000086.1 GCA_036377595.1 Longimicrobium sp.
GCGCTCGCCCTCGACCAGCTGGAGGTAGCGGGCGTCGGGGCCGCGCTTGCGGGGTGAGACGACCTCGCGCAGGTACATGTGCAACAGGATAGGTGCATGCCTGTTGCTGAGTCAATGCACATCGAAAATCCGTGTACAACAGAAAATCGGTGAATCCAGTGTTTTGAGCGCGAAAAACCCAGGATTGGCGCCAATCCTGGGTCTCGCATGTAGCCGGAACTGTCGAACGCCTGCCGTGTGACCCCTGTCTTTTCCGGATCTACCGGCCGAACCAGTAGCTGAGCTTCACCACGAACACGTTGTCGGGCGGCGCGTCGAACACGGCGCGGGTGTCGCGGCTGAAGTCGAAGGTGCCGAACGGCTCCGTGCCGCTGCGCTGCTGCTGCCAGACCAGGAAGAGCGTGGACCCCGGCCGGTACTCCCAGCGCAGCACCGCGTTGCCGCGCAGGCTGCGGAAGTTGAAGTCCGGGTTGGGAATGGTGAAGTTCGTCGTGGCCGGGTTCCGGTCCGGGTCCAGCGTGTACTCCACCGTCCGCCCCTCGGCGTCGAGCACCTGGGTGATCTGCGCGGCGTCGTACAGCGTCTTCCGGATGGAGCGCGGCGCCGCGAATTCCTTGTAGCGGTCGAAGCTCCCGCTGGCCACCAGCGGCTGCGCGAACAGCTCCAGCGTCAGCGTGGGGCTGAACGTCCAGTTGAGGCGCGTGTTCATCGAGAGCTGGTGCTGCACCAGGTCCGAGAACACCACCCGCTGCCCGTAGAAGTTCGTGGCCGTGGAGTCGGCGAAGCGGGTGATGAACTGTGTGCGCGAGTGGTCCACGCTGTACGCCGGGCCCACCGAGAACTGCACGTTCGACGCGGGCTTCACCCGCACGCTCAGGTTGCCGCTGAAGGCGTGCGTGCCGTCGGTGCTGGTGCTGTAGTACGGGTTGGTGCTCAGCACCACCCGCTTGCGCGAGTCGGTGCTCACGTTCAGGAAGTACGTCACGTCCGACGGCCTGCGCACCACCGGCCCGCCGCGCGTCAGCCGGTCGTCGTCGAGCGCCGTGTTCCAGATCACGAACGAGCTGACGTTCCAGTAGTTCGCGAGTTGCGAGCCCAGGTAGGCGTGGAAGTCACGCCCGGTGAGGTCGCGGTCGAAGTTCACCTGCTGCTGCGAGCCGACGATGGCCACCAGGTTGCGGTACTGGCGCGTGGGCTTGTTCCACACCCGCAGCAGGTTGGCGTTCATCCAGACGTAATCGGCGCGCGGCAGGAACCCCAGGTCGTTCACCTCGAAGCCGGGGCTGCGGTAGTCCACCGCCGTCTCGAACTGCCAGGGCCCCGAGTCGCGCGCCAGCCGCGCGTATCCCCCGAACCCGCGCAGCGAAGTGAGCCCCGGCTCGAAGCGGCTGGTGAACAGCCCGTTGCTCCCCTCCCCCCGGTCAGGCCGCTGGAAGTAGCGCGCCGACGAGCGCTGCAGCCGCAGCATCGACGCGCTGTCGCCGCCCACCTCGGAGACCACGAAGTTGCCGATCAGCGACCAGGCGCGCTTGTCCCAGTACAGGTTCCAGTCCACCCCCGCCGCCTCGGCGCGGCTGGGGATCAGCGACTCCAGCGAGGGATTGTCGAACCAGCGCAGCACCGAGGTGCCGATCCCCCCCACCGTCAGGTTCCCCCCGCGCAGGTTCTGCTTCACCCGGCCCACGAAGTAGTTGGTGGGCGGCTCCACCTGCTCGGTGAAGCGGTCGCCGTCCTCGTCCTGCGCCAGCGCGCGCTCCGAGCGGGTGAGCGCGTCCATCACCCCCAGCTGCAAGCCGTTCCCCAGCCGGCCGCTGACCTTGGCCGCGCCCAGGATGGTGCTGCTCTCGGGCTGGTGGGTGAACACCGCCGGCTGCGACACGAACCCCTGCGGCGCCCGCCCGATGCGCCGCGAGTAGAAGGGCGACATCGACGAGATGTTGCTGCAGAAGTGGCAGTTGAAGTCGCCGAAGCCGAACAGCCCGCTCCCCTCCACGAAGAACGGGCGCTTCTCGTCGAAGAAGGTCTCGTAGGCCGACAGGTTCACCACCGCCGGGTCCACCTCAACCTGCCCGAAGTCGGGGTTGATGGTGGCGTCGAGCGTGAGCGTGCTGGTGAGCAGCGCCTTCACGTCGCCGCCGATGCGCCACGACGACTCGTGCGTGTGCTCGAAGGGGCTTTCCGGCTGCAGCGGGCGCACGAAGCTCTGCCGCGCCACCGCGTAGGGAAGGAGCTCCACCGAGCGGCGCTGCGGCGGGGTGCGCAGCGCCCCCAGGTGCCCGAAGCGCGAGGGGCCGCCCGTCTCGTTCTTCCCCCAGAACGACCACATGTCGGTCTCGTTCAGCCGCTCCACGTAGCGCCACACCTGCATCCCCCAGGTCTGCACGCTGTCACGCGGGAAGCGCAGCTGGCTGAAGGGCACGCGCAACTCCGCCGTCCACCCCGCCGAGTCGACGTGCGCGGCGGCGGTGTAGACGGGGTCCCAGCTGGGGTCGGCGTACGACGAGGCCTGCCCCGCGTCGCTCTTCACCCCCGACGGGTTGATGGTGAAGACGGTGCGGCCGGTGTGGTCGTGGTAGGTGTCGAGCACGAACTGCACGTAATCGCCGCCGGTGCTCTGGTCGCGCCGCGAGAGCTGCGCGTGCACGCCGCGCGCGCCCAGCGAGTCGACCATCCGCGCGCCGATGTACAGCGCCTCGGCGTCGTACGCGATGCGGACCTCGGTGGGCTGGGTGGCGGGCTTCCCCTCGTTGGGGTCCTGCTGGGTGAAGTTCGTGGCCGGCTGCGCCGTCTGCCACACGCCCTCGTCCAGCTTTCCGTCGATGGCGATGGGGGTGGTGCGCTCCACCGCGGCCAGGCGGGGCGTGGCGCCGGTGGCGTGGGCGCCGTTCTGCGCGGCGGCGGGCGCGGCAAACGCCGCCATCAGCGCGATGGAAAGGCGGGCACAACAGCGGGGAGGGCGCATACGGGTGCCGGTGGGGAGGGTTGCGGGTGCGGCGGCGCCGCGGGGGTGGTGCGCCGGCCGGCCGGGTGGAGCGGATGCCTGTTTGGACGGGTCATCCGCCGCAAAGGTTTGATCCGTGCACTGCGGCCGGCCACCTCGTCCGAGTGCTAGATTCTTAGCATGCTAGATTATTAGCACATGGACGCGGAGTCAAGCACCTTCGTGATCGTCCGGACGCGTCGGACGGCGGCCGCCCGGCTGGAAGATGGAGCCGGCGGCCGGGGCGGCTTCAAGGTGGCGGGTGGAAGGGTCGCGGCAGAAAGGCGCGGACGCTCGTTTTCAGAACAAACATCTTGACACGCCGCCGTTCACCGGGTAACACTTTCGCTGCAAACACATGGTGATCGTACGCGTCCCTTGATCTCCCCCTCCACTTCATCCGCTGAGGCCTGCATGAGCATGGAACTGAAAGAGGACTTCGTCTTCGAGCCGCTCCCCCGCGACACCACCGAGAAAGCCGGGCTACGGGCGAAGGTGGTCCAGGAGCCCACATTGCAGCAGCTTGGGCCGATCGCCGGGCTGCTGGGCGATTGGGGCGGAAGCGGGTTCAACACCATCTGGCGCCCCTTTCACGCGCCGCCGGGTGCCCCGCCGCAGGACCATTTCCTGGAGCTGAACCAGACCAGCGAGACGCTGCAGATCCACAAGGTCAAGGGCGAGATCCCCAACCGCGGCCTTCTGCAGGACGACATCATCCTGTTCGGCGTCCACTACCTCCAGCAGATCCAGGACGCCGTGATGAACTCGGGGCTCCACTTCGAGCCGGGGATCTGGCTCAACATCCCGCCG
>DASUYB010000087.1 GCA_036377595.1 Longimicrobium sp.
GGCGGGCGCCTGCGGCTGCGCCGGCGCGATGGTCACGGGGATCTGCTGCGCGGCCGGCGGCTGCGCGGTGGCGGAGGCCGCCTCCTGCCGCTGCGTGCGCTGCAGGAGGATGGTCTGCAGCCGGCTCCCGCCAAACTCGTCCACCCGCACGTCCACGCGCTGCGGCCAGATGCGGGTGACCGTCATCGTTCCCAGCCGCTGCCCCTGGTGCATGCGGTAGCGGCGCGCGCTGTCGCCCTCGGCGAACACGGCCACCGAGCGCCGCGCGTCGGGCGAGTAGATGATGGCGGTCAGCCGCAGGTCTTCCACCCGGAAGCCCAGGTCGGCCGCGGTCAGCAGTGCCTGGAAGGGGTCGGGGCGGCCGCCGCGCTGGTAGCGGAACACCTCGCGGCGGTACACGTCGCCCGCGGGGAGCGTCGCCGCGGGAGCCGCGGGGGCCGCAGCCTGCCCGGCGGACGCGGCCGGGGCGCCGGCGCGCGGCGCGGCCACCACCGCGGCGGCGGCCTGCGCGGCGGCCTGCGCCGTCGCCGCCAGCAGCGCGGCGAGGGCCAGGACGGCGGAGAAGCTATTCGACTTTCGCATCGCCCAGCGGAGCGGAGGGAATCACGTAGGTTTCGATGGAGAAGCGCGCCTCGAGCTTCGGCGGACCCTCGTCGGCGCCCGGCGGGCCGGGGCGCGGCGCGGGGGCGCCGGCGGTGGCGCCCTGCGGCGCCAGCCGCAGGTCGACCGGGGTCACGATGCGCGGCAGCGAGGCCACGCGCGTGAGGAACTCGCCGATGTCGTGGTAGCGCCCCAGCACCGCCATGTCGTAGATGCGCCGGGTGTAGTAGCGCTCCTCCGTGGCACTCACGGGCTGGATCAGCGAGATCTCCACCCCCGTGCGCTGCGCCTCGGCGCTGATGGCGTCGAGCAGGTCGGGAAGCTCCTCGCTGCTGGGGATCAGCCCCTCCACCACCGCCAGCTGGCGGCGGAAGAGCTCCAGCGCCTCCTCGGGGCTGGTGGCGCCTCGGGTCAGCGCCCGCGCCCGCGAGTTGCTCTGCTGCACCGAGGCCAGCTGGGTCTCCAGCTCCTCGTTCGCCTTCTGGCGCGGCGAGTAGAGCTGCATGTAGCCGAAGGCGGTGACCACCACCAGCAGCAGCGCGCCGTAGGTCAGCGTCTTCTTCGTCTTGGGGTCGAGCGGCGGAAGCGCCATCATTGCACCGGGACGACCGGAACGGTCTCGACGAGGGTGGAATCGGGCTGCTCCCAGCGCGCCTCGAGGGTGAACTTCAGGTACGTGCGCCCCTCGCTGGCCGTCTGCTCGCTGGTGACCAGCGCCACGTCACGGATGAACGGGCTGGCCTCGAGGTTCTTCATGAAGCGGGTGAGCGCCTGCGTGGTGGCGGCGTTCCCCTCCACGTTGAAGTTGGGCGGCGGCGGGGCCGGCGGGAGCGCCGCCTTCCCCGAGTCGGCCGCGGCCGTCTTCTTCGACGAGTCGCCGGCGGCGGGCGCCGCCCCGGCCGCGGGGGCCGCGGGAGCGGGAGCGGCGGCCTGCGCCTCGGCCGACACCTTGGTCAGCCAGGTGTAGGGCGGCACCGCGCGGCTGATCTCGTCCATCAGGTGCGGCCACAGGTAGCGGCGCCCGTCGACGCTGCGGATCACCGCCATCTTCTGCTCGATGGTGTCGCGGCGGCTCTCCAGGCTCTTCATCAGCGCGATGGTGCGCGCCAGCCGCAGGCTGTCCTGCCGCTCGCGCTCGATCTGCGCGGTCAGCTCGGTGCGGTGCGCGCCCTGCCGCCAGAATTCGAATCCCCCCAGCGCCACCACCAGCAGCGCGGCGCCCGCCAGCGCGATCACGCGCGGGTCGGCGCCGGCCGTCGGCAGCCCCACGGCGCGCTCGCGGCGCGCGGCGGCCGGGCGGCGCGGCCCGCCGCTGGGGAGGAGGTTGATCTCGATCAAGTGTGGATCCCCGGTGTCAGGTCGGGTGGTGGGTCAGGCCGCGTTGCGCAGCGCCAATCCCACCGACAGCATCAGCATGGGCGCCAGCTCGTCGACGGGCATTCCCTGCGCGGCGCCGGGACGGACGCGGAGCCGCTGCAGCGGGGTGGCCACCTCGGTGCGCACGCGCAGCCGCGCGGCCAGCACCTCGATCAGCCCCGGGATGCGGGCGCCGCCCCCGGTCACGTAGGCGCGCTGCAGCCCGCCGCTGGCGTCGCTCATCGACAGGAAGGCCACGGCGCGCTCCACCCCCACGGCCAGCTCCTCGCACCCCTGCTGCAGCAGCTCGCGGAACTCGGCCGTCCGCGCGCTGCGCCCCTGGAGCACCGCCTCGGCCTCCTCGGCCGAGAGCCCGTGGAGGCGGCGCAGCTCCTCGCGCAGCCGCCGGCTGCCGAAGGGAATGTCGCGGGTCAGGATCAGCGTGCCGTCCTGCAGCACGTTCACCGTGCTGACCTCGTGGCCCACGTTGACCAGCGCCACGACGCCGTTCAGCGCCTCGGGATAGTTGTACTCGAAGGCGTTCTGCAGCGCGCAGGCGTCCACGTCCACCACGGTCGGCTGCAGCCCCGCGTCGCGGAGGAGGGCCACGCGGCCTTCGACCAGCTCGCGCTTGGCGGCGACGAGGAGGACGTTCATCTGCAGCCCGTCGTCGAGCGGGTCGAGGATGTGGAAGTCCAGCTGCACGCTCTCCATGTCGTACGGCACGTGCTGCTCGGCCTCCCAGCGGATCACCTCGCGGGCGTCCGCCTCCTTCATCCGGTCCATGGCGATCTTCTTCACCATCACGTCGCGCCCGCCCACGCTGGAAACCAGCCGGCGCGGCTTGACCTGCGCGGTGTCGAAGAGGAGGCGCAGCGTCTCGACCACGATCTGCGGGTCCATCACCTCGCCCTCCACGATGGCGTCGGGAAGGAGCGGCGTGTGCGAGACGTGCACGAGCTCGGGCTCGGGGCCCGAGTGGTCGACCACGGCCACCTTGATCAGGCCGCTGCCGATGTCGAGCCCAACCGTGGAACGGCTGCGGCGAAGGAACGAGACCATTGGACGCGCGAAAAGGTCCGTCGTGCAGCGCCGCAATGCTTCCACGGCGCGGGGCGGTGAAGAAGTGTCTTGGTGTGGGGGGATGGCGAGAACATAGCGCGGGGGAGTGCGGGCGTCAAGGACGCCCGCACATTCCGCCTCTCACCGCACCAGCTCGAACCACGCAAACGTGGTCGACACAAGGTTTTGCGGCATGTCGTCGATTCTGCCGCGATTGAGCGCGTTTTGCGCTGCCTCGATGGAGCACTTGTTGTAGCGGATCACCGCGCGGCCGCGCACGTTGTCCTCCACCGTGCTGGCCGAGCCGAACGCAACCACGGTGCCCTCGATCTTGCCGTCGAACTGCCCGCCGCCGCCGCCGATGGTCAGGTCCTTCTCCACCAGCACGATCCCGCGGAAGATGAAGTTCCCCTGGATCTTGAGCGAGCCGTTGACCACGATCAGGATCCCCTGCCCGTAGTCGCCGTTGATGGTCACCTCGCCGCCCTGGGCGTCGATGGCCACCACCACCTCGCGCTCGGTGCTGGCCGTGTTGGGGCACGACATGCTGGTGCCCCCCAGCTCGCCCTCGGGGCATCCCCAGTTGTAGATGGTGTCGTTCCCCGTCTTGGTCGAGTTCACCCGCGTCTGGCTCCATGCCGGGCGGCCGAAGCGCGAGCCGAACTTGATGTTGGCGTACTTGGTCAGCGAGTCGAGCGTCATCCCGTGCCCCAGGATGTAGCTCTGCAGCGTGTCCTTCTTGATCGAGGTGGTCACCGACT
Source organism: Longimicrobium sp. (assembly GCA_036377595.1). Lineage (NCBI taxonomy): Bacteria > Pseudomonadati > Gemmatimonadota > Longimicrobiia > Longimicrobiales > Longimicrobiaceae > Longimicrobium > Longimicrobium sp. The sequence goes on from DASUYB010000087.1 coordinate 3,780, forward strand.
GCCCCTCGATGGTGGCGCTCGAGCCCACGGTGTCGACCTCGGCGCCCTGGGTGACCATGATCGCGTACTTCGAGGTGTCGCCGCTGGCGCAGTTGGTCTGCCCGGTGCGCCCGTTGGAGATGGTGGCGTTGCCGGCGATGCGCAGGTCGCCGCCCGAGGTGGCGCCCGCGTCCACGTTCAGCGTGATCTTGTTGAGGTTGCGCTGCACCTTCACCAGCGCGCCCACGCCCCGCCCCGTGGCGGTGGGGTTGGCGATGATCGACCAGGTCTCGTCGGAGCGCGAGGCGGTGGCGGAGATGTCGGTGACGTTCCGGTACAGCCGTGCCAGCGACATGGTGTAGGCCGTGCCGCCGAAGTTGAAGGCGGTGGTGCCCTCGGCGAACTTGTTGACCACGCCGGCGCCGAGCCCGGCCTGGGTGGCCACGTAGTTCTCCAGCGCGCCGTCGGCGGTGTAGAGCGAGCGGGCCGCGTCGCGCTGGCCGGCGCTCACGGCGAACTCGGTGCCCGAGGTCAGCAGCACGGTGGTCACCAGCAGGGTCATCGCCACCAGGCCGAGCAGGGCCAGGGGTAGCGCGATCCCCTGGCGTCCCAGCCGCGAGAAGCGGCGGGTGCGCGCGCGGGGGGTCCGGAAGGCGCGGGTCATGGGGGTCAGTTCCTCAGCTGGACGGAGGCGGAGAGAGAGTCCACCTGGTTGGCGCGGCCCTTGGCGCGGCTCGAGGCCCTCACCGTGATGCCGACGCGGGCCACCTGCTGCAGGTCGGCCAGGGTGGTGCCGGGCGCCGCCAGGGCGGTGCCGTCGGCCTTCCAGTAGGTCAACGCCAGCCCGTCGGAGCCGGTGAGCGGCCCCGCCAGCGGCTGCTGCGTGGTGCTGCTGCCCACGCTCAGGCTGCGGCGGATCCACCACTCGCCGTCGACCTGCGTCAGGTCGTAGCGCACCCACTGGTACAGGTACAGCGTGTTCCCCGCGGGAACCGCGGGAAGGTTGCTGCCGTTGATGGTCACCCCGCGCACCACGCCGGCGTTGTTCCCCGTCCCCGCGGTGTTGCCGGTGGGGCGGACCGCCTCGCAGGCGTTCCCCGACACGCTCAGGTCGAGGGTGGCGATGGAGGTGACGGTGGCGCGCGACGTGGCGGTGGGGTTGGGGTTCGGCACCCACGCGCCCGTTCCCGCGGCCGAGGTGTCGCCGAGGACGCCGGTGGCCTCGTTCACCTCGAACATCAGCACGCTGGCGTCGCTCAGGTCGGGGAAGACGGCGAAGCGCTGGGCGCTGGTCCCGCCGCCGCACGAGATCCCCCACGCGCGGGGAACCAGGAACGACACGGAGCTGGCGGTGGCGCCCACCAGCCCCGAGGCCTGGGCGGCGCGCAGCTCGCTGGCCAGCACCTCCAGCGCGCCGCGGGCGTTCTGCTGCGCCTCCTGGCGGGCGCTCTGCACCGTGGCGAAGCGGCTCTCGCCGCGCAGCACCTGGAAGATCACGCCGCCCAGGATGATGGCCAGCACCATGGCCACCATCACCTCCACCAGCGTGAAGCCGGCGCGGCCGCGCGGGAGCTTATCGGACGACATTGGAGGTCATGTTCACGCTGTCGGAGGTGAGCACCGCCCCGCGGTTGCTGGTGGGGGGCAGCACGCGCACCGAGATCGAGTACAGGTTGTAGGTGGTGCCGGCCACGGCCGACGAGGTGACCGTGCGGAACACGCGCACGCCGTCGGTGGTGGTGAAGCTGCTGTTCTGCGCCACCGCGGGAGTGCGCTGGATCTCGTTCAGCGCCGTCTCCAGCTCGTTGGTGGCCAGCGCGGCGTAGCGGCTCTGCACGTCGGCGCGGCGCACCGACGCCGCGGCGCCGATCCCCAGCGACTCCAGCGCCAGCAGGCCCACCGCCAGGATGATCATGGCGATGAGGACCTCGATCAGGGTGAAGCCCGCGTCGGCGCGCGGGGCCCGCTCAGTAGCCACGGTAGATCCGCCCCACTCCGGAGATGGTCAGCGACGAGCTGCGGCCGTTGCGCGTGGCCGTCAGCGTGGAGGTGTTTCCCGAGGTCATCATCCCGCGGCTGTCGAAGGTGACGACGGCGCCGTGCGGCGTCAGGTCCAGCCCGGGATAGTCCGTCGCCAGGTTCACGCTCTTGTAGGTGGCGGCGTTCGCCGTGCCGGGGTCGACCACCACCGTGTACGACTTGCCGGTGGTGGCCACCGTGACCGACACCCGCCGCGCGGTGCGGATGGCGCGGATGCGGGCCACGTTCAGGTCGGTGGCCAGGCCGTTCAGCACGCCCTGCGTGGCGCTGACCTGCACCCACGCCTCGATGCGGGGGACGGCCATGCTGGCAAGGATCGCGAGGATGACGAGGACGATGAGCATCTCGGCCAGGGAGAAACCCTCCCGGCCGGCGCGGAGCGCACGGGCAGGTATCGACATGCCGCCGGCGCAAAGGAAGGTTCATGCCGTGGCAGAATCCCTTGCGCCGCAACGATTTCCATACTGAGACAAATCCACGTAGCAGCGGAATCGTTGCCGGTGCGGAAAATATTTCCTGGTGTGATCGACCCCGCCCCGCGTCACCACCGGCGGTAGATCCGGCCGATGGCGGACACCGTCAGCGAGTCGCGGATGCCGCCCTCGACCGCGCGGATCGTGCGGTTGTTGAACGGCGCCAGCAGCCCGTTGGAGCTGTAGGTGACGGCGTTGGTGCTGCCGTTCAGGGAATAGCAGAGCGGATAGTCGTCGGGCGCGAACGAGGTGCGCAGGATGCGCCCGGTCCCGCGCACCTCCACCACGTAGCCGCGGCCGCCGCGCCCGGCGCAGCGCGCGTCCGGAACGAAGCGGAGCGAAGCCCCGCGCCCGTGGCGGATGGCGGCGATGCGCGTGAACTCCAGGTCGCCGGCCAGGCGGTTCATGGCGCCGCGCACCCGCTCGCGGCGGATGAAGCCCTCCAGCCGCGGCACGGCGATCGACAGGGCGATGGAGGCGACGACGAGCGTGACCAGCACCTCGTGAAGGCTGAACCCGGCGATCCTCTGCACGCTTCCCTCCTCCGCACCGATCCATCCCCACCACTGCCCGTCCGCCGACCGGCAGGACGCCAAACACGCGTACACAAGGTACACCGCAGGTGTCCACTCCGCAAGCTTCTTGTCCTGGCTGCTTTCGAGCGGGTGCCACTTTTCCCAGTTCCCGCGCGGATGTTCGCCGGAAACTCCTGTCGTAGGAGGGAGATGAGGACACGGCGATCGGGAGAAACGTGCGGAGATCGCCCTCGCAGGCGAGCGGACGCGATCGCGTTTTCGCCTAGCTTTGGCCTAACGGACCGCATCGGGGCGGTTGCGTGGACAGAATGAACGGGCTGAGATGGCAGTGCATTCGCATCACAAAAAAGAAATCACACGGAGGGAACGGAGGAAACGGAGGACTGATCTGAGTTCCTCCGTTTCCTCCGTTCCCTCCGTGTGATTCGATCTGTTACGGTATCACATCACAGTGCGTGAGTGCGTTAGTGCAGAAGTGCGTCGGATCCGCTCGGGCCCGACGCACTTTCGCACTTTCGCACTTTCGCACTTTCGCACTTCGTCACTCCAGCCCGTAGTCGTGGATCTTGTATGACAGTGCCCGCACCGACAACTCCAGCAGCTCCGCCGCCCGCGTGCGGTTGCCGTTGCAGCGCTCCAGCGCCCGCTCGATCAGCGTCTTCTCCAGCGCGGGGAGGCGGCGCTTCACCGACAGGTCGCCGTCGTCGTCGCGCAGGTCGAAGAGCTGGCGGCCGGTGCGCACGTGCGCCGGCAGGTGCTCCTCGCGGATGTCGCCGCCGGAGAGGATCAGCGCGCGCTCGACCACGTTCTCCAGCTCGCGCACGTTCCCCGGCCACCCGTACGCGGCCAGGACGGGCACGAGCGAGCGCGGCAGCCCCGGCGCGTCGATGCGCAGCCGCTCGGCGTGGCGCCGCAGGAAGTGCTCGGCCAGCAGCGGGATGTCTTCCGGGCGCGTGCGCAGCGGCGGGATGTGGATCTGCACCACGTTGATGCGATAGAACAGGTCGTCGCGGAAGCGCTGCGCCTTCACCTCCGCCACCAGGTCGCGCGCCGTCGCCGCCAGCACGCGCACGTCCACGGGGCGCTCGCCGCTGCCGCCCACGCGGCGGATGGTGCGCTCCTGGAGAACGCGCAGGAGCTTCACCTGCAGCGGCATCGACAGCTCGCCGATCTCGTCCAGGAAGAGCGTGCCGCCGTCCGCCTCCTCGAACAGCCCCTCGCGCGCCCGGTCCGCCCCGGTGAACGCGCCCTTCTCGTGGCCGAAGAGCTCGCTCTCCAGCAGGTTCTCGGGGATGGCGCCGCAGTTGACGGCCACGAACGCCGCGTCGCGGCGCGGGCTGGCGGCGTGGACGGCGCGGGCCACCGCCTCCTTCCCGCTCCCGCTCTCCCCCGTCAGCAGCACGGTCGACGGGAAGGGGGCGACCCGCATCGCCAGGTCCATCACCTCGCGCATCGCGGCGCTGGCGCCCACCACGCCCGCGAAGCCCTCCGCGTGGGCCACCTCCTTGCGCAGCCGGGCCACCTCGCGGCGCAGCTGCTCGCGCTCCTGCGCCTTGCGGAGGGTGAGCAGCACCTCGTCGGCGTTGAAGGGCTTGGAGATGTAGTCGTACGCGCCGCGCCGCATCGCCTCGACGGCGGTGTCGAGGGTGCCGTAGGCGCTCATCATCACCACCAGCCCGGTGCCCCCGCCCTGCTGGTACTTCTCCAGGAACTCCAGCCCCCCCATCCGCGGCATGCGCACGTCGCACAGCACCAGGTCGGGCTGCTCGGCCAGCGCCATGCGCAGGCCGGTCTCGCCGTCGTCGGCGGTCTGCACCTGGTACCCCTCGTCGCGCAGGATCAGGAGGAGGGTGTGGCGCAGCCCCGCCTCGTCGTCGATGACCAGGACGCGTGGTTGGCTCACGGCTGAGGTCGGTGGGTGGGAAAGGAGAGCTTGAACACGGCGCCCCCGCCCTCGGCGGAAGAGGCCTCGATCCGGCCGCCGAAGTCTGCCACGGTGCTGGCGACGATGGCAAGCCCCAGCCCCGTTCCCTCCCCCGGCGCGCGGGTGGTGAAGAAGGGGTCGAAGATGGCCTCGATGTGCTCCGGCGCGATCCCCGGCCCCGTGTCGGCGACGACGATGCGCACGATCTCCGTCCCCTCCGCGATGACCGACGCGTCGCGATGGGTGCCGTAGCGCGGCCGGCGCAGGTGCGCGTACGAGACGCCGGGGGGATCGGACGCGCGGCGCACGGGGATGGGTCGGTCGGGATGCCACACGTCGAGCATCGTCCGCACGGTCAGCCGGCCGCTGCCGCCCATCGCCAGCCGCGCGTTGTCGAAGAGGTTGACGAAGATCTGGTCGACGAAGTGCGAGTCCGCCATCACCGGCGGGAGGTCGCCCGCCAGCGACGTGGCGACCTCGATCCCCTCCAGCACCCCCTGGTCGCGGAGGAGCTCCAGGACGCGTCCGATCGATGCGTTCACGTCCACCGGCTCGCGCTGCGCGGGGGCGGGGCGCGAGTAGTCCAGCAGCCGCCGCACGATGACGTCGATGCGCCGCGTCTCGCGCTCCATCCCGTCCAGCAGCTCGGGGTCGGCGCCGCGGCGGCGGAGGACGGCGGCGTAGCCCAGCAGCGCGCCCAGCGGGTTCCCCACCTCGTGCGCCACCCCCGCGGCCAGGCGCCCGATCGACGCCATCTTCTCCGCCTGCACCAGGTCGTACTGCGTGGCCAGGAGAAGGCGGTTGGTCTCGTCGAGCGAGCGGACGTTGTCGGCCAGGAGCTGCTGGTTGTGCAGCAGCTGCTCGGTCATCCGGTTCAGCGCCAGGTTCAGCGCGGCGATCTCGCGCGTGTCGCCCTCGGGCGCGCGGCGCACGTAGTCGCCGCCGGCGATGGCCTCGGCCGTGGCCACGGCCTCGCGCAGCGGGCGGACGACCAGCCGGTCGATCAGCACGCGGCCGAGGAGGACGAAGACGGCGACGTCGACCGCCAGCAGGAGGAGCAGCACCCACGACGGGCGCGGCCCGGCGATGCGGAGGACGGTGGCGGTCCACAGCGCCAGCAGGAGCGCGGCGGCGGCCAGGAAGGAGAGGTTGAAGAGGAGCTCGGCACGCAAAGAGCCCCGGCGCCGGCCGGGGCTCTTTGCCGGGCGGGCGGCCGCGGAGTCGCCGGCCCGGCGCCTCGGGAGCTCCGCCGCCTCAGGCGGCGGCGGGCTCCCCGGAACGGATGCTGTCACGGATAACCGGCTTCCTGCGCTGGCCGTGGGCCTGCTTCTCGATGTGGTGCCACACCCGGTCGACCACCGACCCCGTGGGACCCTCCCAGGCGATGCGGCCCTCGGCGTGGACGGTTTCCAGCGCCCTGCGCAGGGCGTGCTTGCTCACCGGCTTCCTCATGGTACCTCCGCGGGCTGAACGTCGGTCCGCCTCCCCGCCAAACAGGCGCGGGAGGCCTGTGGCATACCTGCAAGCGTACGTTAATCAGCCGCGGCCCCGCGCGCGAGGGGGACGTTGACGACATCGCGCAAGGTCCTCCCAGACACATGGAATCCCGTCTCCCAGGCATCTGTTCAGCCGATGTTATCTAATTGGCTCACGCAGAGTTAGCAGGGTCAGCAGTGGAACTGCGGCTGTTACCTGCTGACCCTGCTGACTCTGCGTGAGGCTTTCTTTTCGATCGTTGGGGGGATGACGAAAGAGGGTGCCCGCCCCGCCGGCGAGGGTGCGGGCCGGATGGACCCGTTCTTGCCCCTGGCGGCGCGCCTGTGCCCAGGAACCGAACAGGATGTCCGCCGGGCGGTGGGCGAGGATGACGCGGGGAGCGATGGGGAAAGTGAAGAAGGGGCGCGAGCGCCGGCGGGGGCCGCGCCGCGAACGGCGGCGGGTGCCCGCGAAGCACCAGCCGGGGAGCAGGGCCGCGCACGGGAAGGATGGGCTGCTGCGCGCCCTGGGGCTGGGGCTGATCACCGGCGCGGCCGACGACGACCCGTCGGCCATCGGCACGTACGCCAGCGCGGGCGCCAGGCTGGGGCCGTCGTTCCTGTGGACCGCCCCGGTCACGCTGCCGATGATGTACGCGGTGGTCTACCTCTCCGCCAAGCTGGGGCAGGTCACGGGGCAGGGGCTGTTCGCGGTGATCCAGTCCCGCTTCCCCCGCTGGGTGCTGTACCCGTCGCTCCTGGCCGTCCTCGTCGGCAACACCATCGAGGCGGGCGCCGACATCGCCGGGATGGCGGCGGCCGTGGGGCTGCTGGTGAAGGTGCCCGCCGCCGTCATCGTGGTCTTCATCACCGCGGCCATCCTGGCGCTCCAGTTCTGGGGCTCGTACACGCTCATCCGCAACGTCTTCCGCTGGCTGGCGCTGGCGCTGCTGGCCTACGTGGCCGCCGCGATCCTGGCCAGGCCCGCGCTGGGCCCCGTGCTGCGGGGCACCTTCGTCCCCACCCTGCGCTTCGACCCCGAGTTCCTTTCGCTGCTGGTGGCGGTCATCGGCACCACCCTCTCCGCCTACCTCTACACCTGGCAGTCGAACGAGGAGGTCGAGGAGCAGATCGCGATGGGGCTCCGGCGCCTGACCGACCGCCGGGGGACGACCGACGCGGAGCTGAAGCGGACGCGCAAGGACATCCTCTTCGGGATGTGCTTCTCGAACCTGGTGATGTACTTCATCATGCTCTCCACCTCCGCGACGCTGTACCGGGCCGGACAGCACGACGTGGAAAGCGCGGCGCAGGCGGCGCGCGCGCTGCAGCCCCTGGCCGGGAGCGCCGCCGGCGTCCTGTTCGCGCTGGGCGTGATCGGCGTCGGCTTCCTGGCGGTTCCCGTGATGACCACCGGCGCGGCGTACGACCTGGCGCAGACGCTGGGGTGGAAGCACGGGCTGCACGCCAAACCGCGCGAGGCGTGGAAGTTCTACGCCGCCATCACCGTGTTCACGCTGCTGGCGATGGGGATGAACTTCCTGGGACTGAACCCCATGAAGGCGCTGGTCTTCGCCGGCATCGTGCAGGGCTTCTCCACCCCGCCGCTGATGCTGCTGATCATGCTGATGACGAACGACCGGAAGATCATGGGCAGCCGGGTGAACGGCCGCGCGATGAACGTGCTGGGGTGGGCCACCACCGCCATCATCTTCGCCGCCACGGGCGCCCTGATCGTCACCTGGGTGATGTAGCGAGGCATCACGATGTCACGGCGCGCCCGGTCCGCGCGTCGATGCACCCCGATCCTTTCGGCAGGTCCGCTGCCTTCTCGCGCAGCGCCGGGTGCGGGCGCAGCCAGTTGTGCTCGAACACCCTTCGCCAGATCCGCAACGAGCATCAGCCTCCAGTATCAGGACGTCTGCACGTCGAATCACCAATGAAATGAAATCACACGGAGGTAACGGAGGACTGAGCTGGGTTCCTCCGTTCCCTCCGTTTCCTCCGTGTGATTCAATGCTGTTGGGACGTCCGGAGATGCACGATGCATAGGCTGAAGCGGGATCACCGCCGACGAAAGCGTTCCGGCCGGCCGCGCGGGCGTTCGCGCGGCCGGCCGGGTTCCGTTGGAACGATGTTCGTCGATTCCGAGGCTACGAGTCGGTGACCACGGGACGCTTGCCGACGGCGCGCCAGATGTAGTAGACGGGGATGCCGAGGAGCACGATGATCAGCCCCGCGAAGGTGTACTCGGGCTTGGCGAAGAGCAGGATCACCGCGATGGCCAGCGCCGAAAGCATGTACAGCGCGGGGATCACCGGATAGCCGAAGGCGCGGTACGGGCGCTCCATGTCGGGCCGCTTCCGGCGCAGCGCGAAGAGCGCGATCATCGTCATCACGTAGAACACCAGCGCCGCGAAGATCACGTAGTCCAGCAGCTGCCCGTAGCTCCCCGTCAGCGTCAGGAACGCGGTCCACACCCCCTGCACCCCCAGCGCCCAGACGGGGACGTGCGTCTTGTGCGAGATGCGGCCGGCGCGCTCGAAGAACACGCCGTCCTTCGCCATCGCGTAGTAGACGCGCGCGCCCGCCAGGATCAGCCCGTTGATGCACCCGAAGGTGGAGACCAGGATCGCCCCGGCCATCAGGTACGCGCCCACGTCGCCGAAGATGTGCTGCAGCGCGAGGGTGCCCACCCGGTCCTGCGGCGCGTTCTGGATCTGCGACAGCTTGAGCACGGAGAGGTAGGCGAAGTTCGCCAGCACGTACAGCAGCGTCACGCTCCCCGTCCCCAGCGCCAGCGCGATGGGGAGGTTGCGCTGCGGGCGCTCCACCTCGGCGGCGGCGAAGGTGACGTTGTTCCACGCGTCGGCGCTGAACAGCGACCCGACCATCGCCGCGCCGAAGGCCAGCAGCAGCGCCGGAAAGGCGAGCGTCATCCCCAGGAACGGCGTGGGCGTGGTGCCGCCCGGCATGTCGGCCCAGAAGTGCGAGAAGTTGCTCGCGATCGCGTCCGCGTTCCGGCCGATCGTCAGCCCCAGGATCACCAGCCCCAGCAGCGCCGCCGTCTTGGCCGCGGTGAAGATGTTCTGGATCCACTTGGCCTCGCGCAGCCCGCGCATGTTCACCCAGGTGAGCAGCGCGATGATCACGATCCCCACCACCCGCTGCGGGCTGAGCCCCAGCTCGATCTCGCCGCCGGGGACGGGAACCTTCCCGAAGCTGATGAACAGGTCGGGCGACACGGCGGGGATGAACACCCCCAGGAAGCGCGAGAAGGCGACGGCCACGGCGGCGATCGTCCCCGTCTGGATCACCATGAACAGCGTCCAGCCGTAGAGGAAGCCGGGGAGGTGCCCCAGCCCCTCGCGCAGGAACACGTACTGTCCGCCGGCCCGCGGCATCGCTGCCGCCAGCTCGCCGTAGCTCAGCGCGCCGAACACGGTGATGACCATCGTCGCGACCCAGACGAGGATCAGCCCGCCCGGCGAGTTCATGGTCCGCGCGATGTCGGCGGACACGATGAAGATGCCGGAGCCAATCATCGAGCCCACCACCAGCATGGTGGCGTCGACCAGCGAGAGCGCGCGCCGGAACTCGCCCTCGGAGCTCGCGGGGGCGCGCGGGGGTGCCTCGGGAGTGGCGGTGGGCGGCATTCGGATCAGGGGGGTGAGGGGGTCAGATGGTGAGCGTGATGTCGGTCTGCGCGGCCACCGGGCGGTTGGTGGCCAGCTCGCGCGCCGGCCTGAACTTCCAGTCGCGGGCCGTGCGCTTCAGGCTCTCGTCGTAGCCGCGGTTGCCCGTGGGGGTGAGCACCTCCACGTCGGTGACGTCGCCGCGCTCGCTGACGGTCAGGCGCAGGACCACGTCGCGGCTGGCCATCCCCCGCGGCCGCGAGGGCGGGATCAGCAGCAGGTCGGTTTCCGGCAGCGTGGTGCGGCTGCCTCCGCCGCCGCCCGTGCCGGGGCCGCTTCCCGTCCCCACGCCCGTGCCGGTGCCTCCGCCCGAGCCGCCGCCGGTCCCGCCACCGCTCCCCGGGCCCTGCCCCGGGCCGGTGCCGGGACCCGTCCCCGGGCCGGAGGCCGGCGCGGCGGGCGCGGGCACGGGCGGCGCGGGAGCCGGGGCGGCGGGCTTCGTCTCCGCGGGCGGCACCGGCACGGGCGGCGGCGGAACCACCGGCGGCACCAGCGCGTCCGGCTCGGGCTGCGACGGCGGCGGGGGTGGCGGCGGAGGCTGGGGAAGGTCGTAGTAGCTTACCTGCTCGCCCCCACCGCCGCCACCCCCGCCCGCTTCCCGCCCGACGGGCCGGTCCTGGCGCGAGCCCTCGCCGGCCAGCAGCACGGTCTGGCGATAGCCGAAGAACAGCAGCAGCACCACGACGGCGTGCACCAGCACGGCCACCGCGGTCCCGCCCGCCGAGGGGCGTCCCTCCTTCTTGTTCCTGCCGACGACCTCGAACACGCCTGGTACGGCCTCCGCTCGCTCCCCGCCGCCCACCGGCGGGTGATCCCACGTGATACCGCCTTCACCGCCTCCGGGTTTCCGTCAGACGTTCACGAGGGGGTGAAATCGACTGCACGGCGCGTGCGAGATGGGTTGTGGGAGAAGGAGATGGGTCGGGGAGGGGGCGATTGAACTGCAACAACCACACGAAGTCCGCCTTCGCGGACTACCGGCATCGGCTCGGCCGGGGTGACGGTGCGCGCGACGAGCTTCGCGTCGGCATCCGCCGCGGATTCGGCGATGTGATGATGATCAGCTCGCGCTTCGGGACGCGGCGCGGGCGTCGCGCGAGGCCAGGCGGCCGCCGATGGCCGCGGCCACGATCTGCAGCAGGAGGAGGCCGGCGGTGTAGGCGGCGCCCACGCTCCAGCTCTCCGCGCCCAGCAGCTCGCCGGGGATCAGGTTCACGAGCAGCCAGACGACGAGCGAGACGAGACCCATCCCCACCGCGTAGAGGATCGGCGCGGCGCCGGCGCGCCACCCGGCGAAGTAGCCGCCCGCCGCGAACCCGACCGCCGTCGCCAGCAATCCCCAGAAGGTGCCGCCCGAGCCCTCGCGGTTCAGCAGCCCCACGGCGATCATCGCGATCACCACCAGCGACACCACCGCCGCGGCGATGAACCAGCTCAGCAGCAGCGTGCCGAGACGGACGTTGCGGAGATGCTCAGTATGCATCGGCGGCCAGCTGGGAGACGGACAGCACGTCGTCGAAGGAGTACTGCACCGGCTGGAAGCTCTGGCGATGGTGGCGCGTGGGGCCCAGGCGGTCGAGCGCCTCGAGATGCTCGGGCGTGCCGTACCCCTTGTTGCGCTCCCACCCGTACTCGGGATAGCGCGGGGCGAGCCGCTCCATCAGCCGGTCGCGCGTCACCTTCGCCAGGATCGACGCGGCGGCGATGCAGTGCACCTTGGCGTCGCCGTCGACGATGGCGGTCTGCTGCTCCAGCCCCAGCTCGGGGACGGCGAGCCCGTCCACCAGCAGGTGCCCCGGCGGGCAGGAGAGATGGGCGATGGCGCGCTGCATGGCCACCGCCGTCGCGCGGCGGATGTTGATGCGGTCGATCTCCGCCGGGCTGGCGGCGCCCACGCCCCAGCACACGCAGGAGGTGACGATGCGCTCGTAGAGGGCCGCGCGCTTCTCGTGCGTGAGCTTCTTGCTGTCGTCCACCCCGTCGATCCAGCACCCCTCCGGCAGGATCACCGCCGCGGCCACGACGGGCCCGGCCAGCGGCCCGCGTCCCACCTCGTCGACGCCCGCCACGTGCAGGCAGCCGCCGTCCCAGATCCCCCACTCGGTCGCCAGCAGCTTGCGCAGCCGCTGCGGCGTGGGCCTGCGCGTGCGCTTCGTCTTCTTGCGGGAGGATTTCTTCGCGGCGGGCACGTCGGCGTCGCGGGGCGGCTGGGAGGCGGAAGGTGAGCGGATGGACGCGAGAATGGATAATGGAAGCGGGAGATGCGGGCAACGGAAGAAAGGGCGAAGGTGGGGATGACTCACATCTTGCCCGCCCGGCGCGGAGGCCCTCTCCCCCCGGCCCCCTCCCCCAAAACCGACTGGGGGAGGGGGAGACCTCAGCGCGCGGAGTGGGTTCGGCTCGAAGCGGGATGCGCCGGCGCGGCCGCATACGGCCCCCTCCCCCGGCCCCTCCCCCGCTACGCAGGGGAGGGGAGAACTCAGCGCGGTGATGGGACTTTGCGTGAGGGATGCGCGCCCGGAGGGCCGGGACACCACCGCGCGCGAGCCGTCGATGCGCAGCGAGCGGATGGTTGGCGCGGTGGGGGCCCGGCGCCGTTGGCAACAGTAGTATCGTTGCCTACGGCGCGCGCAGCCCGTTTGGGCGTCTCAGCGCCCAACACGCCCAAACCAAGCAGTTCATCAGTCCCTGAACGCGAATCGCGGGGCGCGCCTCGATGAGGAGGCACGCCCCGCGACCGGAAGGACGTTGCTGCGTCGACGCTTACTTGCTGCGGCGCTCGCGGATGCGGGCGGCCTTGCCGCGCAGGGCGCGCAGGTAGTACAGCTTGGCGCGGCGCACGCGGCCCTCGCGCACCAGCTCGATGCTGGCCAGCATGGGCGAGTGCAGCGGGAAGGTGCGCTCGACACCAACGCCGCCCGAGATCTTGCGGACCTTGAAGGTCTCGCTGATGCCGCCGTGCTTGCGGCCGATGCAGACGCCCTCGAACGCCTGGATCCGCTCCTTGTCGCCCTCGCGCACGCGCACGTTCACGCGCACGGTGTCGCCGGGGCGGAAGCTCGGGATGTTATCCCGGAGGTACTCCTTCTGGGTCTCGATGAACGGATGCATGCGCGTCCTTCCCTTCGGTTCAGTGTGAGAGAGGTTGGGCGGGCCGCGCCGCGGCTCCGATTTCGACGTCTGCGACGTCCCAACATCAACCGTGTTCCGGGTGCTCCTCCAGGAGCTCCGGCCGCCGCTCGCGCGTGAGCCGTTCGGCCTCTTCGCGCCTCCATGCGGCGATTTTCGCGTGGTCGCCGGACAGCAGCACGTCCGGCACCCGCATCCCCCTGTATTCCGCGGGGCGCGTGTACGAGGGCGGGGAGAGATGCCCGTCGTAGAAGCTGTCCGTCGACGCGCTCTCGTGGTCCGAGATCGCGCCGGGGAGGAGCCGCACCACCGCGTCCAGCACCGCCAGCGCCGCCACCTCGCCGCCCGAGAGGATGAAGTCGCCCAGCGACAGCTCCTCGTCGGTCAGCGCCTCGGCCACGCGGTGGTCCACGTCCTTGTAGTGCCCGCAGAGCAGCGTCAGCTCGGGCTGCACCGCCAGCCGCACCGCGTCCTCGTGGGTGAAGCGCCGCCCCCGCGCGGACATCAGCACGATCCGCCCGCCGGGACGCGCCGCGCCCTCGGGCGCCAGCGACTCCACCGCCTCCCAGAAGGGCCCGGGCTTCATCACCATCCCGCTCCCGCCGCCGTAGGGGAGGTCGTCCACCGTCTGGTGGCGGTCGCGGGTGAAGTCCCTGAGCTGCACCAGGTTGTACGTCACCAGCCCGGCGGCCGCGGCGCGCGCGGGGATGGAGAGCGAGAGCGGCCCCCGGAAGAAGTCCGGGAAGAGCGTGACCACGTTGATGCGCATCACAGCTCCAGCAGCCCCGCGGGCACCTCCACCTCGACGACGCCTTCCGCCGGATCGACCCGCTTCACCATCTCGCGGACGAAGGGGAGGAGGAGCTCCTTCCTGCCTTCCCGCTCGACCCCGAGATACCACCCGGCCGGCGCCTCGTACACCTCGCGCACCGTCCCGACCGTCTCGCTGGCGGCGACGACACGCAAGCCGATGAGGTGATGGACGAAGGTCTCGTCTTCCTCCAGCGGCGCCGCCTCGCTCGCGGGGATCAGCAGCGTGCGGCCGCGCAGCGCCTCGATCGTCTCATCACGCCCCGCGAACCCGGCCGCCTTCACCAGCAGGCCGCCTTTGAAGGGGCGCGCCCGCTCGATGGTGAGGGTGCCGCCGTCCGGCCGCCCCCTAGCGTCGCCGAGCCGGAGGACGCGGCCGGGGGTGAAGACGGCGTCCGGATGGTCGGTCTCGACCCGGACGAACAGCTCGCCCTTGATGCCGTGCGGCTTCTGCACCGCGCCGACGATCAGGAACCCGTCTTCCACGGCCATCACTTCCGCCCGCTCAGGACTGCGCGGGCTCCTCGCCCTCGGCAGCCGGCGCGTCCTCGGCCGGCGTCTCGGCGGCCGGAGCCTCGGCCACGTCGTCGGTGATCTGGTCGTTCACCGCGGTCGGGAGCGCGTCCTCGATCTGCGCGTCCTCGGCGGCGGGCGCAGCGGTCTCCTCGGCGGCCGCCTCGGCCACGGGAGCCTCGTCGCCGCCGGTGACCTTCTCCGCCACGGCCTCGGCCGCGTCCTTCACCGTCTCCACCACGGTCGACGCCGCGCCGGCCACGGCCGAAGCCGCGTCACCCGCCACGTCCGCCACCTTCGCCGCCACGTCCTTGGCCGCGTCCGCCGCCTTGGAAGCCGCGCCCTTCGCCACCTTGCCGGCGGTCGCGGCGGCGCCGGTCACGGCCGCCGTCACCGTCTCCACCACGCCGCCCTCGTGGCCGACGCCGGCCTTGCGGAAGAGCGAGCGCACGGTGTCGGTGGGCACCGCGCCCTTGGCCAGCCACGCCGTGGCCTTGGCGTTGTCGACCTTGAGGGTCTCGGGCCTGGTGGTGGGGTTGTAGTGGCCGATGGTGGCCACGAACCGGCCGTCGCGCGGCATCGTGCTCTCGGCGATGACGATGCGGTAGTGCGGCGCCTTCTTCCGCCCCATGCGGCGGAGACGAATCTTCAGTGCCATCGAATCTCCTCAGGTCGACTGGCGGTGGCGTCCAGCCCGGCGCCGCGGACCCGCTCCGCGTGCGTGGACGGACGATCGAGACGGAAGTCCTGAGTCCTGGGTCCTGAGTCCTAAGTTGAAAAGCAGTTCACTCAGGACTTAGGACTTGGGACTCAGGACTTTCCGTTACATCCGGGGCATCCCCCCGAATGGAAGCCTGGGCATGCCGCCCTTCGGCATCATGCCCTGCAGGCCCTTCATCTGCTTCATGAACTTCTGCATGTCCTTGAACTGCGCCAGGAGCTGGTTGATCTCCGACACCGGGCGGCCCGAGCCGCGCGCGATGCGGGCGCGGCGCTGGCCGTTCAGCAGCTCGGGGCGGCGCCGCTCCTGCGGCGTCATGGACAGGATGATGGCCTCGACGTGCTTGAACCGCTGCGGATCGACCTTGACGTTCTTCAGCATCTTGCTGTTCACGCCCGGGATCAGCTTCAGCAGGTTCTCCAGCGGCCCCAGGTTCTGGAACTGCCGCAGGGCCACCAGGAAGTCCTCCAGGTCGAAGCGGCCCGAGCCCATCACCTTGCGCTCGAGCTTCGCCGCCTCGTCGGCGTCGAACGAGCGCTGCGCCTTCTCCACCAGCGCGACGACGTCGCCCTGCTGCAGGATGCGGCCGGCCATGCGGTCGGGGTGGAACTCCTCCAGCCCGTCCAGCTTTTCGCCCACGCCCAGGAACTTCAGCGGCTTGTGGGTGACGCCGTAGATGGAGAGCGCGGCGCCGCCGCGGGCGTCGCCGTCCATCTTGGTCAGCACCACGCCGGTGATGTCGAGCGCGTCGTCGAAGCCCTTGGCCACGTTGACGGACTCCTGCCCGATCATCCCGTCGGCCACGAACAGGATCTCGTGCGGCTGCAGCGCCTCCTTCAGGCGCCGCAGCTCGTCCATCAGCTCCTCGTCGATCTGCAGCCGGCCGGCGGTGTCGACGATCAGCACGCGGTCGCGCTCGGTCTTCGCCACCTCGAGCGCGCGCTTCGCGATCCCCACCACGTCCTTCGAGCCGGGCTCGGCGTAGACGGGAACGCCCACCTGCTGCCCCAGCGTCTGCAGCTGGTCGACGGCGGCGGGGCGGTAGACGTCGCACGCCACCATGCGCGTCTGGCGCATCTCGCGCTTCATCTTGCGCGCGAGCTTGCCGGCGGTGGTGGTCTTCCCGCTCCCCTGCAGGCCGACGACCATGATCACGGTGGGCGGGATGGGGGCGAGCGCCAGCGGCGCGCGCTTCTCGCCCAGCATGGAGGTCAGCTCCTCGTGAACGATCTTCACGAGCTGCTGGCCGGGGGTCACCGACTTGAGCACCCGCTCGCCGAGCGCCTTCTCCTCCACGCGCTTCATGAAGTCGCGCGTGACCTGGTAGTTGACGTCGGCCTCCAGCAGCACCCGGCGGATCTCGCGGAGTCCCTCGCGGATCATGGGCTCGGTGAGCACCCCGCGCTGGCGGAGGCCGCTGAGCACGCCTTCGAGCTTTTCGCTGAGCTGGTCGAACAAGTCCCGGTGCCCCGAAATGACGAAAAACGCCGCCCGGCAGCGGAGTGCGCTCAGGCGGGAGCAGCAAAGCCTTAGATTATAGCGCGAATGCTGGATTTGGGCAACCGCTGGGGACCACATCCGCCGCACGCCGGGGCGTCCATCGACGGGGGGCATGGGGATGGAGAAGAGGCACGGGATCGCGGCCCGTGCCTCTTCTGCATCACCTCGGGATCCTCGTCACCTGCGGATCTCCGTCACCTCGGATCTCCGTCACCTCCAGATCTCCGTTATACGAAGTCCGGGAATTTGGTTGATGTACCCAGGCCGATCCAACGCTGACGTCATCCTGAGGCCGGCCAGACCGTAACCAGCGTCTGCGCAAGAGCTTGCAGGCCGAAGGATCTATCATCGCGTCAGCACGAGATTCGATTGGACGCGCCAATGCTTCACCCGGACCTGGTATTACCTCCAGATCTTCATCATCTCAGGACTGGCGGTGGTGCGTGGCGCCGCGCTGCGCCCTCTCCCTGGCGCTTCGCGCCTGTCCCTCCCCCAAAACCGACTGGGGGAGGGGACGGGCTCGCTGCGCTCGTGACGCGCGGACGCCTGGGATTCTACCGCGGGTCGGAGAGGTAGCGCAGCGCCTTCATCCCCGGCATGAACAGGTAGGCGCCGCCGCGCACGGTGACGAAGCGCGGGAGCTCGCTCACCTGGTGGCGGACGGGGCACCGCTGCACGGTGAAGCGCGACACCTCCTCGGGGTGCGTGGCCTGGCTCGCCGGGTCGCGGTGCGGTGCGATCACCGGGTCCGGGTCGGCATACAGGCCGCTGAACTTCAGGCTGTTGACCCAGGTGCTCTGCACGAACTCGAACTGCCGCCCGATGTCGGTGTTGAAGCAGATGAAGTGCAGCCCCCGCTCGCCCGAGCCGTCGCTGGCCAGGATGTCGGCCGGGTCGAACGACGGCGCCAGCGGCGGCCCGTAGGCGCGGCCGCGGCGCAGGAGGCGGTGGCGGTCGGCCACCAGCAGCGAGTCGCGCGGGTTCGGCCCCATCCCGTCGCGCGGGTTGGTGCGGCGGATGTGCGAGCCCAGCGGGCAGCGCCCGCCGTCCAGGTCGGACCCGTACATGAACTTGTTCCCCACGGCCTCGTCGAACTGCGCGGGCTCGCGGTCGGGGTGCCGCTCCAGCGGCGCGCCGTTGGGCCAGCGGCCCACCATCTTCGCCCCCAGCCACTTGCGGCGCTCGGGATCGTGCCCGGCGGCCGCGTCGAGGAAGCTCCAGAACGCCTTCACGTCCTGCGCGTACTGGCGGAACACCAGGTAGCTCCCGTTCCTCCCCAGGTCCAGCCGCCGCCCCAGCGAGGTGTCGTACGGGTCGGGCGGCGCCACGGCGAGGAGCGTCCTCGCGTGCTCGGTGACGGGGACGCTGGGGGTGGCCGGGTAGTGGCCGTAGGCGTTGGGATAGCCCAGCACCACCTCGCCGGCGGGGATCTTCGGCTCGTCGGAGGGCGCGTCGGCGTCGCTCTTCAGCCCGTCGATGCGCGGCTGCGCGATGCCGTCGTGGAAGCCGAAGTGCTCCTTGTCGCCGTCCAGCATCACGCTGCCGAGCGGGTCGCCGAGCTTGATCCCGGCGGCGGCGGCATGGCCGGCCTCCTCGTCCACCAGCGCCTGCAGACGCTCCGGCGTGTCGGCGAAGATGAAGAGCATGGCGTGCACCGTGGGGTTCTTCGGCCCCCCCCACGCCCACTGCGCGGGGTCGAGGTCGCCCGCGGTGTCGCCCAGCGCGCGGCGGCTGTGCTCGCCGGTCATCCCCTCGATGAACTCCAGGCCGAAGGTGCCGAGCGAGGTCTCGTCGACCCCCAGCGCCGCGACGCCCGCCCAGGTGAGCGCCACGTTGCGCGCGAAGCCATCCCTGTAGACCTCGCCGCTGCCGCGCGACGCGGGGGTGACGCGGCCGGCCAGCGCGCCCAGCCAGCCGCGCGCCGACGCGCCGTCCGCCGCGCCGAAGTGGACGGGGACGTAGCAGGCCTGCGCGAGCTTGCGGTAGCTGCGGGCCACCAGCCCCTGCACGTCGCCGACGTCGATGCGCGGCGAGCGGACGGCCTTCTCCTCGAGCTCCGCGGGCTTCGTGGCGCTCTCCAGCCCGTCGGAGAAGCGGCGCAGCCACCGCTCCGCCGCGGGCGCGTCCATGTCCTCGTACAGCCCCAGGCGGATCTTGCTGTTGTTGTTGATGTTGCTCACCGACAGCCAGCGGTAGGCGCTGTACCACACCTGCGTGGGGATCTGGCTGTCGCGCGAGTACGCCTTGAACTGCTGCTCGTCCGTCGCCCCGCCGCCGGTGAGGCCCTTGGTGCGCGGGAAGCCCACGCAGTTGCTCCACACGCCGGTGAGCCCCGAGGCCGACTTGTCGATGAAGTCGCCCAGGTAGTTGTCCCAGCTGCCGTCGAAGTTGCTGAAGAACACCAGCCGCCGCCCCTCGTCCACGATCACCCAGCGCGCGAAGTGGATGGAGGGAATGCCAGCCAGGTTCCCCTGGTTGCTCAGGTACTTCGCCGAGAAGTCGATGAACGCCAGCACCGCCCGCAGCACGATCCCCCTGAACCAGAGCGGCTCCTTGATGTAGATGACGGAGCTCATCTCGTTCTGGACGATGCGGTCCTCGGTGCGCGCGAGATCCGACGTGTGCTCCTTCACCCCGCTCTTCACGATCACCGGATCGCGCGCGGCGAGCCGGTTCAGGTAGAGGAGCCCCGCGCCGGCCAGCAGGGCCACCACGGCGACGATCCCCGCCACCGTCCACCCCGCCGCGGCGGGCGCCAGGAAGAGGCGGAGGATGCCGTAGATCACGGCGAGGATGGCGAGCGCCAGCACCCCGCCGGGAATCCACAGCCGCGCGATCAGGAAGGGCGGGAGAAGGAGCTTCGGGAACGGCCCCGGCTTCACCTTCGTCCACGCGAGGTCCGGCTGCTCGTCGATCCACTTCAGGATCTTCTCGCGGATCACGCACGGGTCCTGAGGGATGGATCCGCGCGCGAGCTCCGCGTCGAGGAACGCCTCCACCCGGTCGCGCAGGCGCGCCTCGCGGCGGATCTGGTCCACCGAGCGGTGCATCGTCCCCGTGTAGAAGGTGTTCGACGCCACGCGGTGGCGCAGGAAGAAGTCATGCGCGCCGCGGCGGTCGCCGTGTCCGGGCCACCCCTCGCAGTGCCCGAACACCTGGTCCAGCCCCGGCCCCGCCTCGAGCAGCAACTCGTCGACGTGCTCCTCGAGCGTGCCGTCGAAGTCGGTGGAGAAGAGGAGCTTGGCGGGAATCGCCGGCCCGCGCGCCTGCGGCTTCCCCTCGAACTCGGGGATCGGCGCCTCCTTCGACGGCGACGGGTAGTGCACGAGGATGCGCAGGAAGTGCACGGTCCGCAGCCGCGCGAAGGGGATGATCGCGTTGGTCTCGATGTCCTCGTCCTCGGGGTGCGCGATGCGGTCGAGCAGCTTCAGCAGCGCGTCCATGTGCCCGGATTTGATGCGCGGCATCACCAGCAGCGACGACTGCGAGGTGCGCCCGTCCCTGGCGGCGGAGGCGACGTCCTGCTCCGGCGTGCGCTCCAGCAGCTTCATCACCTTCACGCGGCGCGCGGCGCGGCGGCGGGCCTCCTCCTCGGAAACCACGCGCACGTCGAGCGGAACTACCGGCGTGGCGATGGGAGGCGGGTCGTTCTGTCCGGGCGGAAGGGGGATGTCGCTCATGGGACGAGGCTCCTGCTGAGGGATGGCGGGCGGGATGGAAGAATCGATGCGCCGGACGGCGCCTGCTGACCGGGAACTGCGCGAAACGGAAGGGATCGCCGGGATGCTGCGGCCGGCTCGGAGAGGTTCGCGGCGCAGGGGAAAGTCGGTGCGCGCGCGCGTAGAAGACGAATATTGCCACGGGAGCGGCGGAAACGCCAGTCCCCCGGACAACAGTCTGCCATCCAACGGCTTGCGCGCTCTCCTCCGCACCGTTTCGGCGGCCGTCCGATCGACCGCGGACGACGCGGCGGCGAGGCGATCCCCCGGCGCGGCGCGGCGGAGTCGTGCGGTGAAATCCCCATCCCCCGAAGCAACAAAAGGATTGTCCCACACGGGCGGAGGCGCCTATCATCGTGACGCGGCATCGCCGCACCTTCGATCGTCCCCCGCCGGTTCGACCTCCTCTCCCGGAAGGCCCCCGTGAGCACCCTCGCCCCCGCGCCCGCAGCCGCCTCGTCGTCCCGCCAGCCGCCGTCGCCCAACTCGCAGGGGGGACTCGGGATCCGGATAAAGCGCGAGGCGGCGGCCCTGCTCACGAGCCGCGCCGTGCTGCGCCCGGTGTCGGCCGTGCTGCGCCGCCACGCGCCGCTGCTGAAGCTCGGCAGCCGCGTGATCGTCACCCGCCACGCCGACGTGCTCGACGTGCTGAGCCGCGACGGCGACTTCACCATCTCGCAGGTGAACGGACCGGCGATCGACCGCATCAACGGCCCCTTCATCCTGGCGATGGACCGCGGCCCCGAGTACGACCGCGACCACGCCGCGCTGCGGGCGGCCGCGCGCTACGAGGACCTGGACCGCGTGCGCGAGATGGCGCGCGACTCGGCCGCGCGGCGGGTGGAAGCCGCGCGCGCCGCGCGGAAGATCGAGGCGGTACAGGGCCTCACGCGCGGGGTGGCCGCCGACACCGTGGCGGACTACTTCGGCTTCCCCGGCCCCGACCGCGCCACGATGATGCGCTGGCTGCGCACCCTCTTCCAGGACGCGTTCGCCAACCCGCTGAACGACCCGTTCGTGCGCAGCGCGGCGCTGGAGAGCTTCGCCGAGCTGCAGGCGTGGATCCCCGGCGAGATCGCGCGGCGGCGCGCGGAGGGCGTGGGGTCCGCGGAGGACGTGCTGGGGCGGCTGATCGCCATGCAGGGCCCGGAGCGGCCGTTCGCGGACGACGACTGGGTGCGGCGCAACATCGCCGGGCTGGTGGTGGGCGCGGTGGAGACGACCTCGCGCTTCAGCATCCTGGCGATCGACGAGCTGCTCCGGCGCCCCGAGGAGCTGGCGGGCGCCCAGGCCGCCGCCCGCGCGGGGGACGTGGACCTGGTGCGGCAGTACGCGTGGGAGGCGGTGCGCTTCAATCCCCACACGCCGCTGATGGCGCGCCGCTGCCCCGCCGGCGCGGTGATCGCCGCGGGAACGCCGCGCGAGCGGAAGGTCCCCGCCGGCAGCAGCGTGCTGATCGACGTCCTCGCGGCCACGTTCGACGAGGAGGGCTTCCCCGAGCCCGGCCGCTTCCGCACCGACCGCGACGTGCGCGGCTACCTGCACTTCGGCTGGGGGATGCACCAGTGCTTCGGGCTGGCGGTGAACCATGTGCAGATTCCCGAGATCGTGGCGGCGCTCCTGCGGCTTCCCGGCCTCCGCCGCGCCCCCGGCCGCGACGGGCGGGTGGAGCTCGACGGCCCCTTCCCCGAGCGCTGGGTGCTGGAGTTCGACTGACATCGCATCCGGAAACGATCGGGCTCACGCGGAGACGCGGAGCCGCGGAGGGATGAGGGTCGATCCTC
>DASUYB010000088.1 GCA_036377595.1 Longimicrobium sp.
ACCTGCAGCAGGTGCGGCCCGGGGAAATTCCCAGACCTGGATTACCGGAGGGTGGCCCGGTCCAATCCCACCGCCCCTGGACCGTGAATGACGGAAGGGCCGGACAGGTGTCCGGCCCTTCACGCCAACTGGCAAGCCCGGGTGTCTGTTATGTGACGGCCGTGCTGCACTCGGAGGCTTTTCAGCCTGGGAAGGGATCGCTGAACTTCTCGGCAGTCAGGAAGGCCGGGTCTGTCAGGGTGCCGAGAAACGCCACCAACGCGTCACGCTCCTCCTCGGTCAGGTTCAGCCGCCGGACCCGGCCGTCCGGTGTGCGCAACAGCGGGTCCAGGTTTGGAGTGTCCTGCACGCCCGCGTTGTAGAAGTTCACCACGGCCCACAGGGAGGAGTGCCGTCCGTCGTGCATGTAGGGCGGTCGCACCGCGACGTTGCGCAGCGAGGGGACCTTCATTCGCCCGGCGCCGGCACCCTGGTCCCGAATCGTCCCGGGGAGTCCGTTGTTGCGCGGCTGGTTGCCGACCTGAGCGTGGGTGGTGTGGCACTGCGCACATCCCGACGATTCGAACAGCTGCTGCCCGCGCTGCTCCCGGTCGGTGAACACCGCCGCGAAGTTCGGCACCGCACTGCCCGCGAACGCCTGGTCGAAGCGCGACCCGGTGGAGGTCATCGAGCGGATGAACTGCGCCAGCGCCCTGGAGATGCGGTCGCTGGTGACCTCGGGCGTGCCGAACGCAGCCTGGAACAAGGCCGGGTAGTACGCGGTGAGACCCACCTTGAGCACCGCGTCGTCCAGCCTCATCCCCATCTCCACCGAGTCCTGGATCGGCTGCAGCACTTGTACTTCCAGGGTGGCGGCGCGCTCGTCCCAGAAGAAACGCCCGTTGTCATAGAAGCGGGCGTTCACGAGCGACATGCCTCGCCGGCCGGTGAGCTCGCCGGCGAAGCCGCGACTGAAGCGGAGGGAATCGGAGAAGGCGCGCGACTGCTGATGGCACGACCCGCACGACACCCGGTCGTTGGCGGAGAGTCGCCGGTCGTAGAAGAGGACGCGCCCCAGGGTGGCGCCAGCATCGGTGGTCGGGTTGCCTGGCGGGGTGTTGTCGGTCGAGAAGACGCTCCCGCCGGGGCCGTCGGCCAGGAAATGCTGCGGAAGCGGCACCCGCGCGTCGGAGTACGCGTGCGGCGCGAACGGGAGCCTCGGCGAGCCCAGGTCCGCGGAGAAAGCCACCACCGCGAAGCTCTGCGTGGCGGTGGCGCCGAGGTTATCGCGGGCGGTGAGAGTCACCGTGATGGTGCCGGCCGCCTCCGGCCGGCCGGTGATCCGCCCCGCGGAGGCCGACAGCCCGTTCGCCGACGGTGCGAACGCCACAGCGTAGCTCAGCGATCCGCTCCCGCCGCTGAACGCCGCGCCTCCGCGGGTGGCGTCGTAGTCGAAGGGCGTCCCGACCACCGCGGCCTGGGGCGCGTTCTGGGTCCGCACGGCGAGGGGGACGGCTTCCACCACCGCGGTGGTCGGGCCGGCGCCACCATCGCAGGCGGCGAGGGCGATGAGCCCTACGAGCGCGGGACGCTTGAGCATGGAGCGGCTCCGGTCGGCGGGTGGGTCGCAATGGCCTTCCCACGGACGACACGCTGAGGATTGTTCACGACAGGGGCGGAGAGCCTTACGCCCTTGGGCGCCGCGTGAACCCGGTGCGAAGGCTCAGCCCCGTCGCGTCGCTCAGCGGCGCGCATGGCGGGCGAGAGTCCTGGGCCCCTGAGTTCCTCCTGGACCGGGTGAGGGGCGGAGAACCGTCGGTTGGTCGACGGAGGAGCATGGCGACTCGATCGGCATCGCCCGAGGTGCCCACACCCTCCGCGTCGGCGCATGAACGCCAACGCCTGATGTGTAGGCGAGATTCGGCGGGCCGTCAAGAAGCTTCCAGGTGAGCGCCTTCAGGCCGCAGAGTCGCCAGGATACTCTACCGGCAGATGCCCTGCGGAATCACCGCGGCCACCGTGCCGGCTTCTGGCGATTCCCACGGCTGGTCGGGAAGGTCCTGCGCATCGACCAGAGCGCCCTCGTCGTCGCGAAACTCCACTCGTCGCGTGGCCGAAAGCGTCCAGGGACCGGTTCATTCCGAACACGAGCTTCGCCATCCCACTTCCTTTCCTCACGCGCGGCGGCGGCGGACACCGCCGCCACCCGGTACCGGCCCGCCGCATCGGTCCGGCCTCCGCGCTCACCGCCGCGCTGCCGGTCACCTGCACCCGTGCATCGCTGACCGCTGCCGGAGCTTTCGCTGGTCCCTGCCGGGAAAAAGGACGCCTCACGCAGGCGCGGAGATGCTGAGAATCTCCGCGTCTCTGCGTGAGGCGCCGTTTCGCCGTCAGACGGCCGCGGGGATCAGCGGGTCGACGATGATCAGGTTCTCCACCTCCGTCACCCCCGGGGCGTTGCGCGCCGCGCGTTCGGCGTCGCGCTTCTCGGTGTACGAGCGCACCGTGCCGCGCAGGATCACCCGGTTACCCTCGACCTCCACCCGGATGCGGTCGGCGTCGAGCTCGGCGCCCCGCTCCAGCGCGTCGCGGATCTTCTCCTTAACGTCCGACGAAGCCGGCCGCACGGCCACCGTGACCAGGTTGGTCACGCCCTTCACTCCCCTCAGCTTCCGCACCGCGCGCTCCGCCTCCTCCTTCTGGTAGTACCAGTCCACCTCCCCCTCCAGCGTCAGCCAGCCGTTCGCGACCTTCACCCTGATCCGGTCGTCCGGCACCAGGACGTTCCACTTCAGTGCGTCCACCGCGGCACGCGCGAGCTCGGGGTCCGGCCGCTCGGAGCTGGACGGGAGCCTCACCTTGATGTCGTTGGCCACCGCCTTCACGCCCCGCACCCGGCTCGCCACCCGCTCCGCCTTCCACCGGTCGGCCCAGCTGTCCGCGAACCCCGCCAGCGTGACCACGCCGTCGCGGACGGAGACGGCGATGTCGTCGTTGGCAAGGCTCGGGTCCCATCTCAGCTCCGCCAGCACGTCTTCCTGGATCTCGCGGTCGGTGCGCATCTGCCCCCCTCGCTCTCGCGGTTGATTGCACGAGCAGCCGCGCGACGGCGTGCCGGCGGCCCTCGTGCCACAAGCTCGTGCCGGCGGGCCGGTTCGAGTACCGGCGAAGGAAGAGATTCCGCTTCCGCCGCCGCCCCGGCCACGTGCCGGACGAACCGGAAGCGATTCGTCCCCATTTCCCGACGGTGCGGCGCGCAAACGGGCGTAGCTTCGTTCCCACCCGTGTGTGCGAGCAATGCGCTGACCCCTGCCCAAGGAGGGAACCGGATGCGCGAGACGACGAGAATCCCGCTGGAGCGGCTGGCCTCGTATCTGGAACACTTCACCCGGCGTTTCCTGGACGGCCCCCGGCCGAGAGCGGTGGACGTGGAGCACCTGGAGTCCGAGCTGGGCGACCAGTACCCGGTGCTCGGCGCCCGCCTGACGGGAATCACGTACGACGCACGCACGCATTCGCTGGAGATCGCGCTCGACTCCGGCGACCACCGCGTCTCCGAGCCGAGAGAGGTGTGGACCATCGAGGAGGCGGACGGCTTTCTCAGCACGATCGCCGTGGTGTGCTCGAACGGCTCGCGCGAGATCGTGAGCGTGAAGCGCGTCGGCCTCCTGCGCCTGGAATGATGTCGATCTCGAACGGACGTCGGACGCTGGAAGGCCGGGCCGGCCGGCGCAGCCGCTCTCCATCCCCCCGTCCGCCGGCGGACGGGAGGGTCTCCGGGGCGACGCCGTGCGCGCCTTCCCCTGACCCCGCATCCCCGCGAGCATCCATGAATCCGGGTTCCGTCTCCGAACCGTCGGAAGAACAGACACGCAGGCCCCGCGTCTCGCGTGCGCGGCCGCCGGGCGCGCCGCTCGCCGACCTGGTGAAGCTCACCACGCTACCCGCCTGGTGGAGCGGCCGCCCGCCGGGGGCGATCGCGGAAGGCCTGCGCGACCTGCTGGCGGGGATGCTCGCCCCGGACACCGTGTCGGTGGAGCTGCGGGACCCGTCGACCGGCGAGCCGGTCGACGCCCCGGCGGGCGCCCTTCCCGCCGCGGCCTCGACTGCGGCGGAGGCGTCCACCTGCGGCGGGCGGGCGGTGCGGCTCGCGCGGTTTCCCGTGGGGCCGGAGGGTGAGCTGGGGACGCTCACGGTAGGCTCGCGGCGGCCGGGCTTTCCCAGCCGGACCGAGCGGGTGCTCCTGTGGATGGCGGCCAGCCAGGCGGCGCTCGCGCTCCAGCACGCCTCGCTGGCCACCGTGGGGCGGCTCGCGGAGGAGCTGCGCGTCCGCGCCTCGGCGGTGCGCGCGGCGGCGGAGGCCCGCCGCGGCGGGGCGGACCCGGACGGAGACGGCACCGCCTCCGCCCCCAACGATGCCGGCGCCGCCACCAGCCCAGGTGAGCCCGCGGCGGGAGGCGCGGCATGAGCCGAACCGCGCCGCCCTTTCCGGCTGGAGCTCCCCGCGATCCGGCAGCCGCTCCACCACGACCCATTCCTCGGAGGCAGCGAATGACCACTGCACTGCTCACCCCGCCCGTGGGGCCGGACGACCACGTGGAGGGACGCGACGGAGCGCCCGTGACCCTGGTGGAGTACGGGGACTTCGAGTGCCCCCACTGCGCGGCCGCGTACCCGGTGGTCGAGGCCGCGCGGGCACGGCTGGGCGACGGCCTGCGCTTCGCCTATCGGCACTTCCCGCTGGCGGAGGTGCACCCCCACGCCATCCGCGCGGCCGAGGCGGCGGAGGCCGCCGGCGCGCAAGGGAAGTTCTGGGAGATGCACCGCCTGCTGTTCCTCAACCAGCACGCGCTGGCCGACGTGGACCTGATCCGCTACGCCGCCACGCTCGGGCTCGACCTGGTCCGATTCGAGGACGAGCTGGCCACGCATGCGCACGCGCCACGGGTGCGCCGCGACTACGTGAGCGGGGCGAGCAGCGGAGTGGAGGGCACGCCCACCTTCTTCGTGAACGGCGTGCGCTACGAGGGGCCGTGGAGCGACCCCGCGCTGTTCATCGCGGCGCTGGAGCTCGTGGAGCAGGGCGCGGCGGTGCCGTAGCGCGCGCCCGCCCGCCGATCGCACCGCCGCGCGCACGCCCTCCGGGGGGCGCGGCCGAACCAGGGAGGAAGACGATGCAGATCCCGATGGTGGAGGTGGACACCCTGTCCCGGAACTGGTGGGCCGTGGCGCTGCGCGGCGCGTGCGGCATCCTCTTCGGCATCCTCACCTTCCTGGCGCCGGGGATCTCGCTGGCCGCGCTGGTGCTGCTCTACGGCGCCTGGGCCCTCGCCGACGGCGTGCTCGCGATCGCCAGCGCCGTGCGCCGGCGGACCGAGGAGCGCTGGTGGGTGCTGGTGCTGAAAGGGAGCCTGGGGATCGCCGCCGGCGTGGTGACACTCTTCTGGCCCGGCGTAACGGCCATGGCGCTGCTCTACGTGATCGCCGCCTGGGCGCTCGCCTCCGGCGTGCTCGAGGTCGCCGCCGCCATCCGGCTGCGCAAGGTGATCACCGGCGAGTGGCTGCTGGCGCTGAGCGGCGTGCTCTCCATCGTCGTGGGCGTCCTGCTGATGCTCTTCCCCGGCACCGGAGCGCTGGCGGTGGTGCTCTGGATCGGCGCGTACGCCCTGGTTTCCGGCGCGCTCCTGGTGGCGCTCGCCCTGCGGCTGCGCGCGCGGCGGAAGTCGGGCACGCCGTACGCGCCGCTGGACGGCGTCACCATCGGCGGGCCGCGGCCGGCGCCGCACGCGAAGTAGGAGGGCGGGAGCAATGTCCCATCCCCGCCTGGTGGAAGGGGAGGTGCGCGTGATCGGGCACCGCTGGTCCCCGCGCGTGCACGAGATCAAGGAGTTCCTGGCGCGGAGCGGCGTCCCGTTCCGCTGGCTGGAGGTGGAGGGCGACGGCGCGGAGGTCGGCGCGGCCGAGCGCGCCCGCCCCGCCTTCCGCCGCTTCCCCGTGGTGCTGTTCCGCGACGGCTCCGCGCTGGAGGAGCCGGACGTACGGGCGGTGGCGCGGAAGCTGGGGCTGGAGGTGCGGCCGGAGGGGCGCGAGTACGACCTGGTGGTCGTGGGCGCGGGGCCGGCGGGGCTGACGGCGTCGATCCACGGGGCGTCGGAGGGGCTGCGGACGGTGGTGGTGGAGCAGGAGGTGCCGGGCGGCCAGGCCGGGCACAGCGCGATGGTGGAGAACTACCCCGGCTTTCCGCGCGGCCTGGGCGGGAGCGACCTGGCACGCAGGACCGTGGAGCAGGCCGAGCGCTTCGGGGTGGAGATCGTGGTGACGCGCCGCGCCACGCGGCTGCGGGCGGACGCCGGCCGGTGCCGGGTGGTGACGCTGGACGACGGGACGCAGCTGGCCGCGCACGCGGTGCTCCTCGCCCTCGGCGCCACCTTCCGCTGGCTCGACGCGCCGGGCGCCCGCCCGCTGGTGGGCGCGGGGGTCTACTACGGCGCGGCCACCGCCGAGGCGTCCGCCTGCCGAGGGCAGGAGGCGTACGTGCTGGGCGGCGGGAACTCGGCCGGGCAGGCCGCGCTCGTCCTGGCGCGCCACGCCCGCCGCGTCACCCTGGTGGCGCTGCAGGATTCGCTCGCGGAAACGATGTCGGCGTACCTGGTGGAGCGCCTGGGCCGTGCGCGCAACGTGGCGGTGCGGACCCAGCACACCGTGGCCGCCGTGGAAGGGAACGGGCGGCTGGAGCGGCTCACGCTGAAGCACGTGAAGACGGGGGAGACGGAGCGGGTGCCCGCCGACGCGCTCTTCGTGTTCATCGGCGCCGCGCCGCGCACCGAGTGGCTGGCGGAGGCGGTGGTGCGCGACGGCAACGGCTTCATCCTCTGCGGCCCCGAGGCCGTGCGGGGCACGCGGGTGCGCACCGGGTGGCCGCTGGAGCGCGAGCCGTACGAGATGGAGACGTGCACGCCCGGCGTCTTCGTTGCCGGCGACGTGCGCGGGGGATCGGTGAAGCGGATCGCGTCGGCGGTGGGCGAGGGCGCGAGGGCCGTGCAGTCCATCCACCGCTACCTGCGCGACCGCTAGGGCGCCGCCGTGCGCGGCACGGACCGTGGCCGGGCGCCCCGGCGCGATTCGCTACGGTCGTCTGCCGGCCGAGCAGGAAGCCGGGCTTCGCACTTTCCCGACAGCACCCGCGGTGCGCGCCGTATACCTTGACCGTTGCCCGCGCTCACGGAAGACAAGCGGCCCCAGGCGCTCCCCCGGGACATCGTTCGCCTCTCGGCGATGGCGAGCTGGTGGTCCAGCCGCTCGCGCTCCAGCACGTCGCGCAGCCGCCGATCATGCACGCGGTCACCCCAGAGGAGGTCGACATGCCGGAACGCGAAGCGCCCTCTCACGCCGCTCAGCTCCTCGGTCCCGGAACCCGGGCGCCCCAGTTCGAGCTGCACTCTACGCCCGACCAGACCGTCTCGCTGAGCGAGCTGGGCGGCCGGCCGGTGATTCTCGCCTTCTACCCCGCGGACTGGAGCCCGGTGTGTGGGGACCAGGTGGCGCTCTTCAACCAGGTGCTTCCCCTCTTCCGGGAGCACGACGCCGAGCTGCTGGGGATCTCGGTGGACAGCGCCTGGTGTCATGCCGCCTTCGCGGGTGCCCGCAAGCTGCACTTCCCGCTGCTCAGCGACTTCGAGCCCAAGGGTGGGGTCGCGCGCCAGTACGGGGCCTACCGCCAGCGCGACGGATTCTGCGAGCGGGCGCTCTTCCTGCTCGATGGCGAGGGGATCATCCGTTGGAGCTACTGCTCGCCGGTGGGTGTCAACCCGGGCGCCGACGGCGTCCTCGGCGCTCTGGAGTCGCTGGCCGGGGGGCGTAGCGGCGGAGCCGGCGAGGCGACCGCGAGCTGACGGCGCCCGGCCCCCCCGACCGCGACCCGTTCGGGCCACCAGACCCCCACCACCGGGAGACGTACGATGGAAACCACCAGACAGGAGCCGGCCACCCTCGGGCTGTTCGTACGGCTGGAGGCAAACCCCGGAAGGGAGGACGACGTCGTGGCCTTCCTCCTCGGGGCGCTGGCGCTCGTGCGCGAGGAGCCGGCAACGACCACCTGGTTCGCCGTCCGCATGGGACCGGCGACCTTCGGAATCTTCGACACGTTCCCGGACGAGGCGGGCCGCCAGGCCCACCTGGAGGGCCGCGTCGCGGCGGAGCTGAAGGCGCGGGCACCCGAGCTCTTCGCGGAAGAGCCGGCCATCGAACGAACCGAGGTCCTGGCCGCGAAGCTTCGGTAGGCTCCAGCGGGCGAGCCGCCGGAGCCGCGCCCCGCCCGGCGGGCTGCGCCCCCGCGGCGACGGCCGGCGGCCCTCGGCGCACCGGCCATCGCACTGCGTCAGCGCGGCTGGCCAGACGCATCGCCGAAAGCACGCTCCCCTTGATTCCGAGGATGGACGGCCGTGAGCAGAACTACACTTACCCCACCCGTCGGCCCGAGCGACCATGCCCGCGGCCCCGCCGACGCCCCCGTTACCCTGGTGGAGTACGGCGACTACGAGTGCCCGCACTGCGGGGCGGCTCATCCGGTAGTGCAGCTGGCCATGCGCCAGCTCGGCGACCAGCTTCGCTTCGTCTACCGTCACTTCCCGCTGGCCGAGATCCATCCGAACGCAGAGCCGGCGGCCGAGGCGGCGGAGGCCGCTGGAGCGCAGGGCCGCTTCTGGGCGATGCACGATGCCCTCTTCGAGCACCAGGATGCCCTCCAGGCCCGGGACCTGGCAGCCCTGGCGATGGCGTTGGATCTCGACGCCACGCGCCTCGCGCGAGAGCTGCTGGCACACACCCACCTGGATGCCGTGCGCGAGGACTTCCTCAGTGGGGTGCGCAGTGGGGTGAACGGAACGCCGACCTTCTTCATCAACGGAGTGCGCTACGACGGCGACTGGCGCGACCCGGTGGCCTTCATCGGCACGCTCCAGGCAGCGGGGACGGGGCTGGGGGTGCGGTGACCCACCCGCCACTACCCTCCAAGGAGCCTGGCCTCGATGGCGAAGCGAACGAAGTCGGAGCGGTTCGCTTTGGCAGACGAGCCAGTCTCGGCAGGCGACGAGTTCCCGCCCGGCAGCGGGAGGATCGAGGTCTACGTTCGTGACCTGGATCAGCTCTTCAACTCGATGGACCCCTCCCCCTTCCACCGGAAGACGCTCGATCGCGACGCCGAGGACTTCATCGTGAGCAGCGCGAAGGAGCAGCCAGCGGACGCACCGCTGGCGCTGCTCGTCCACTTGGCGAGACCGGTGGGACTGGCGGACGACAGCGGTATCCTGATGGACGCCATCCGGCAGCACTTCGCCCGCCGGCGCGAGATGGTGCGGCGTGAGCTGCGGCAGCTGCTGCGCCGGGGCCGGAAGAGCCTCATGATCGGCCTCCCCCTTCTGGCCGCGTCGGTGCTCGGCAGCCATGTGATCGCCGGCCTCACCCAGACGTTGCCGATCGCGGTGGTGCTGAGGGAAAGCCTGGTGATCGGCGGATGGGTCGCCATGTCGGGGCCGCTGGAGATCTTCCTCTACGAGTGGTGGCCGATCCGCGACCAGGGGCGGCTCCACGACCGCCTGAGCAGGCTGGCGATTCGCATCGTCCACACGGCCACTGGCCAGGACGACGGGGTCTGGTGGGGTCCTGGAGACGCGGAGAGACCGCGAGGCGCGGTGAAGTGAGGCGGGGACAGGCACTCATCGACCCCGGCATCCGCAGCGCGCGCCTGGTGCGGACCTGCGCGACCGCTAGTGCCGTGATTCGCTGCGGCCGTCTGCCGGCCAGGCAGGAAGCCCGGGCTCGCACTTTCCCGACACCACCCGTGGTGCGCGCCGTATACGTTGACCGTTGCCCCCGCGCGTGAGCGTCCGCTCCCAGGGGAGCCCCATCCTCCCCCCCTCGACGGAGTCCCGATGCATTCCGCGGCCGCCCCGATCCGCTTCGCCGGCTCCACCCTGGGCAGGTACCGGCACGTCTGCGCCTTCTTCAACACGCCGCAGGACGAATACCGCACCCTGCTGCCCTTCATCCGCGACGGGCTGGAACGGGGCGAGCGCGCCTTCCACGTCCTTGACCCCGAAAATCGTGCGCCCCACCTGGCCCGCCTGCGCGAGGCCGGGATCGACGTGGATGGGGTGCAGGAGAGCGGACAGCTCGAGGTGCGGGTGCCGCAGGAGACCTACCTGCGCGGCGGCTGCTTCGACAAGGACGCGATGCTGGAGCTGATCCGGGAGGTGCTCGAGGCGGGACTCGCACGCGGCTACCCGCTCACCCGGCTGGTGGCGCACGCCGAGTGCGTGCTGCACGACCGGCACGGGTCCGACGACTGGGTGGAGTACGAGACGCGGCTGAACCACGTGCTGCCGCGCTACGACGACCCGGTGATCTGCACCTACGACCTCCATCGCCTGGACGCCGCGACCGCGATCGACGTGATGCGGACGCACCCCGTGGTCATCGTGGGGGGCGTGCTGCAGGAGAATCCCTTCTTCGTGCCCCCCGACGAGTTTCTCCGCGAGCTGGAGGAGCGGAAGGGGCGCCGGCCGGTGTCGGGCTCGGGCCGGTGATCCGCATGGCCGAACTGCCCGATTCCGCCGCCGAGACGAAGCGGCTGCGGGCGTGCCTTCGCGACCTGGTGGCCCTCTCCACCACGCCCGTGTGGTGGGTCGGCCGCCCGCCCGCGGCGATCGCCGAAAGCCTGCGCGACCTGCTGGTGAGCATGCTGCGCGCCGACGTGGCGTACGTTCGGATCCGCGACGCCGACAGCGGGGAGTGCCTGGTGGCCGCCGCCGGCGCCGATCCGGCCCAGGTGGAGGCGGCGCTGGAGCGGGCGGCCGGGAGCGGGGAGCTCCCCACGCTCCCCGGCGAAGGGGGCGTCGGGGTGCGCCTGGCCTCCGTTCCCGTGGGGCTGGACGGCGACCGGGGCTGCATCGCGGTGGGCGTCGAGCGGTCCGGCTTTCCGGACGAGATCGAGTCGCTCCTCCTGCAGGTGGGGGCCAGCCAGGTGGCCGTCGCCCTGGAGCACGCCGCCCTCCTGGAGCGGCACGAGCGGGTCGAGCGGCTGATGGCGGCGCAGGCGGCGGAGCAGGCCGCCGTGGCCCGGCTGGGGCTGCGCGCGCTCACCGGGCTGGGCCCGGCGCGTCTCCTCCAGGAGGTGGTGGAGGCGGTGCGCGACGCCCTCAAGGTGGACTTCTGCACCGTGCTCGAGGTGGCCGGCGGCGGGGATTCGCTCCTGCTGAGGGCCGGCGCCGGCTGGGAGCCGGGGGTGGTGGGGCACGCGCGGGAGAGCGCGGGGCCGGGCTCGCAGGCCGGGTACACCCTGCTGGTCAGCCAGCCGGTGGTGGTCACCGACCTGGAGCGGGAGACGCGGTTCACCGCTTCGCCCCTGCTGCGCGAGCACGGGGTGGCGAGCGGGATGAGCGTGCTCATCCTCGGCCACGACGCACCCTTCGGCGTGCTCGACGCCCACACCCGCGCGGCGCGCGTCTTCGGCCGCGATGACGTGCACTTCCTGCAGTCCGTGGCCAACCTGGTCGCCACGGCGCTCCAGCGCCACCGGGCCGAGGCCGAGCGCGAGGAGCTCCTCGCCCGCACGCTGGCGGCGCAGGAGGAGGCCGAGCGGGCCGCCCGCAGCAAGTCCGACTTCCTGGCGGTCATGAGCCACGAGCTGCGCACGCCGCTGGGCAGCATCTCCGGCTACGTGGACCTGCTGGAGATGGGGGTGCACGGGCCGCTCACCGACACCCAGCACCACGACCTGGCGCGTATTCGCCGCTGCCAGGAATTCCTGCTCGGCCTGATCAACAACGTGCTCGCCTACATGAAGCTGGGGAGCGGACACGTGAGCTACGACATCACCAGCGTCCCGGTGGGCGACCTGGCCGCCTCGGTCGAGGAGTTGATCCGTCCGCAGATGGACGCCCGGCGTCTGCGCTACGAACGGCGCGTTCCCGGGGGCGACGTCCGGGTGCGCGCCGACCCCGGCAAGCTGGAGCAGATCGTACTGAACCTCCTCTCCAACGCCACCAAGTTCACCGAGCCGGGAGGCAGTGTGGAGCTGGAGTGCGCCGCGGAGGCAAGCACCGTGGGCATCCGGGTCCGCGACACCGGCTGTGGCATTCCCCGGGAGCAGCTCGAGAGGGTGTTCGACCCATACGTCCAGGTAGCGGACGCCGCTCCGCGGCGCTCCGGCCAGGGCACCGGCCTGGGCCTCGCCATCAGCCGCGACCTGGCGCGGGGGATGGGCGGCGACATCCTCGTGGAGAGCCGGCTGGGGGAAGGCTCCACCTTTACCGTGCTCCTCCCGCTGGACACGGAGCAGGTTCCCCGACCTCCCGCCGCGGCCGACCCGGGCCCCGGCCGGTCCTGACGCGGCGTCCCACCGGGGCCGGCGCCTTCGCTCAGGTTCCTGGGCCGTGGTGCGATCATCTCCACCGTCCGCCCTGCGCATGGGGCGGGTGTGCGCGTCGGTCGGCGCCAACGTGCAGCGTACGGGAGAGTCTGGAGCGGCGCTTCCTTCAAGGAATACCGGCTGCCGCAATTGATTGTGCATTCCGATCGGATGTCATTCCGAGCGGCGCCGCTGCTCCGAACCTCCAATCGCGCTGATGCCAGGCGGCGCCCGAGGAATCTGTGGCCTGCGTCTGAGCGACAGGCGGCCTGTGGCTCGGGAGCCGGCCACAGATTCCTCAGGCGCCACGGCTTTGGCACGGAGGACAGGGCGGCGCAGCGCCTTCGGAATGACATTCCTTCGTCCAATGCACAGTTGATCCTGGAATCCGGTAGAAGTCGACCAGACAGATTCTTGAACACACCCTGATACCGGATCCGTAGACTCACGTCCGGGAACCGTGCCGCTCACCTCGACCGTGGGGTGGGCGGATTGCTTTCAAGATCGCGCATCAGGGGGGCGGCCGGCTTGTTCCCGTGTGGTGCGGGGATCATCGGCCGATCCGCATCCGTCCCAAAACAACAAAAAATTCTCATCGCCCCCTGCCGCGCTTCCATCCCTCTCCCGTTCCCGACATCCTGCTGATACCGCTTCCACCGCTTGATTGTGCAAAGCCCTCGCACGTCATCCTGAGGCCGGACAGACCGCAACCGATTGCGGCGCAGTCACTTCGCAGGCCGAAGGATCTATACTGTGGGTCCGAGCGACAGGCCGCCTGTGGAGCGGACGCACGCGATAGATCCTTCGGGCTGCGGCCGATGTGCACGACGCGGCTGCGTCCGGTCCGCCCTCAGGATGACGTCCATAGCGTTTGCACCATCGATTCTCCGAAACGGTATGAGACGGTCTTCTGGTTGCTTCCGGATGCGGCGGGCGCCTTGCTCGCCGTCCCCATCGCCTGCGCGCTCGAGGTGCCGACGGACCGCACCGTCCGCATTGCCCCCTCGGCCGGCTGCCCGGCCGACCAGGTCGGAAGGCCGACGCCCATCATTCCGCGACATTCCGGAAGCCGGCGGTCGACCCGTGCCGGAGCACCCGGTCCGCCGCTGGGACACGCGTGGGTGCGTAATTGCAAAGCGTACGAAGGCCCCCGCACTTCGGACGCGCCGGACCCGCGAAGCCCCCGCCCCCATGCCACGCGGTCCGGCTCGAACCTCCCCATCAGGAAACGGTAGCGGTGACCCAGGAACCCTTCGTTCGATCCGAAACCCGGTCCGGCCGTGAAGCCGGGACGGGCACAGCAGGAGCCCCGACACCCGGGACCGACGGCGCGGACCGCGGCCCGGATCTCCCGGCGCCGGCGCCGCCGGCGGCTGAAGTCCGGTCCAGGGCGCGCCGGCGCCAGGCGGAGCTCCGGGACGGCACTGCCGACGTCCTCGACGCGATGACGGACGGGTTGATGGTCGTCGACCGCGGCTGGCGCCTTACCTACCTGAACGCCGCAGCCGAGAAGGAAAACGGAGTGGCGAGGGAAAGCGCGCTGGGGAAGTCGTTCTGGGAAGTGTTCCCGGCCGTGGTGGGGACGGAGGCGGACGGGGCCCTGCGCCGGGCCATGGCCGAGCGGGTGGCGATCGATCTCGAGTTCTTCTTCCCGCCGCACGGCACCTGGTACAGGATGAGCGCCAACCCGGTCGGGAAAGGGGGCCTGGCGTTCCACGGGCGCGACATCACGGAGCGCCGGAAGGCCGAAGAAGCCCGGCTGCGCCTCCAGCGCGAGCGGGACGAGCTGCTGGAGCGCCTGCGTCTGCAGTTCGAGCGGATGCCCATCGCGTGCTTCGTGACCGACACACAGTCGCGCATCGTGGAATGGAACCCCGCGGCCGAGGCAACCTTCGGCTGGCGGTGGGAGGAGATCCTGGGAAAGGAAGCTCCCGCGCTCCTGGTGACACCCGAGGTCCGGGCACGGACCGCCGGGATCATCCGCCGCCTGGAGCAGGGCGACATGGCCGCCCACTCGGTGAACGAGAACGTCACCCGGGACGGACGCACCATCGTCTGCGAGTGGCACAACACGCCGTTGCGCGATGCCGCGGGCGCGGTGACCGGCATCATGTGCATGGCCCAGGACGTCACCGAGCGAACGCGGGCGGAGGAGGCGCTGCACCAGGTCACCACCCGGATGGAGCTGGCCACGCGGGGCTCGGACATCGGCGTCTTCGAGCTCGAGTTCCCGGACGGGGCCTTCCCGGACGGCCGCGTCCTCTACAGCAGCGTGTGGGAACAGCTCGGCTACGGCCGCGAGCCGCTGCCCACCTTCGCCGCCGGGGTGGAGCTGGCGCATCCCGATGACCGGGCAGCTCAACAGGAGTTCTTCCGGGCCTTCCTGGCGGGCGAAAGCGGGCACCTCGAGTTCGAGCACCGGCTCCGGCACCGCGACGGCTCGTACCACACCCTGCTGGTGCGCGGGGTGGCCGTCCGCGACCCGGGAAAGCCCGTCCGGGTGATTGGCAGCTGCGTCGACATCACCTACCGCAAGCGGGCCGAACAGGCGCTGCGCGACAGCGAGGAGCGCTTCCGCGGCGCATTCCAGGCGGCGGCGATCGGCTTCGCCCTGGTGGAGACCGACGGCCGCTTCCGAGCCGTCAACCCTTCCCTGTGCAGGATGCTGGGCTACGGCGAGGCGGAGCTGCTCGCGATGACCTGGCAGGACGTGACCCACCCGGACGACGTGGAACGGGACCGCTCGCTGCGCGCCCAGATGGCGGCCGGCAGGATCGAGAGCTTTCACCTCGACAAACGGTACGTACACAAGGGGGGAACCGTCGTCTGGGGGCAGCTCGCGGTATCGCTGGTGCGCGACGCCGCGGGCGCGCCCGCCTACACCGTCACGCAGGTGATCGACGTTACGGCGCGCAGGGAGGCGGAGCAGGCGCTGGCCCGGCACGCGGCGGAGCTGGAGCGCTCGAACGCCGAGCTCGAACAGTTCGCCGCCATCGCCTCGCACGACCTGCAGGAGCCGCTGCGGGCGGTGGCCAGCTACGTCCAGCTCCTGGCCGAGCGGTACCAGGGGCTCGACGAGCGCGCCGTCCGCTGGACCGGCTACACCGTGGGCGCCGTGAAGCGCATGCAGCGCCTGGTCGCGGGGCTGCTGGCGCTGGCGCAGGTGCGGACGGACGGCGGCGCGCTCGCCCCGGTATCGCTCGAAGCCGCCCTTGCCCACGCCTGGGAGCACCTGCGCCCGCGGCACGCCGGCAGCAAGGCGCGGCTCACTCACGGCGCGCTTCCCACGCTGGTCGCGGACCCCGCCCAGCTGGAGCAGCTCTTCCAGAACCTGCTGGGCAATGCCCTCAAGTACCGGCGCCCCGGCGTGCCGCCGCGCATCCACGTTTCGGCCGAGCGCCGGGCGACCGCATCGGGGGCCGAGTGGGAGCTGGCGGTGCGCGACCACGGGATCGGGCTGAAGGTGGAGGACGCCGGCCGCATCTTCGAGATCTTCCACCGGCTGCACCGCGACGACGAGTACGAAGGAACGGGGATCGGGCTGGCGATCTGCAGGAAGATCGTGGAGCGCCACGGCGGCCGGATCTGGGTGGAGTCGCCCCCCGGCGACGGCGCCGTATTCCGTCTCACGCTCCCGGAGCGGAGGGACTGATACCCGTTTCCGAGGATTCATTGTGCATTCTGATCTCCTGAACTGAAGAATGTCACACGGCCACGGAGGGACGGAGGTAACGGAGGAACTTCGATCGCGTTCAGTTCCTCCGTTACCTCCGTTCCCTCCGTGTGAGCTCATTCTTCTGAGGAGGCCAGAATGCACACTGAATCCTCGAACTTGGTACGACGGAGACGATCGAGACCATGCCGTTTGCCGCCGGTCGGCCTACGGGCGGCGTCGGGCAACCGCGAAGCCGGAGGTGGCGCTGGCCCGGCGGCGCGTCCGCATTCCAGGCATACCTTCCATCCCACCGTGATCGTGCGGGGAGGCGGCCGTTCGGCCGCCCCGGGATTCCATCCGGAAGGGGGACAGGATGCACGCGCTCGTGACTCGCCGTGGAGCTTCGCTCACGCGGCTGCTGGTCCTGCTGCTCGCCACCGGTGGTCTCGCGGCGTGCAGCGACGAGGCCGAGGTCGACAAGGTGCCCGAAGTCGCCGAGGTGAAGGCCGACACGGCACCGGGAGGGGTGGTGGAGGTGAAGCTGGAGAAGGCGTACCCGCTGGGGCCCGAGGACGTGGGGAAGGTGATCTACGCAACCGGCACCGTGGTGGGGAAGGTTCTCCCGGCGGGGTTCTTCCTGAAGACCGAGGGGAACCAGGTGATCTTCGTGGCGACCCCCCCGGCGGTGAACCCTCCGCTGGGCGTCGCGTTGCGCGTGGTCGGCCCGCTGCGGGCGTCGACCGCGGCGATCTTCGAGGGGTGGAAGACCGACGCCCTGGAGGGGAAGGTCGAGGCCCAGTGGCAGCTCGTCACCACGTACTTCATCGAAGCCACCGCGGTCGCGGCCGCGTAGGCGGGACGAGTGCGAAGGTGCGAAAGCGCGGGAGGACACCTTTTCGCGCTTTCGCACCCTCACGTCCCCAGGATTCCCGCCTCGACGGCGAAGCGGACGTACTCGGTGCGGTGCTCCAGCCCCAGCTTCTCCCGGATGCGCTGCTTGTACGCGGCCACCGTCTTGGTGCTGATGCGCAGCCGCTCCGCGACCTCTGCCCCGCTGTACCCCTGCGCGACCAGCTGCAGCACCGTCCGCTCGCGCGGGCTGAGCTCCTGGAAGCGCCCGCTGGCCGTCCGCGCCGCGCGCCGGGTGACCACGGCCGAGGCGAGCAGGCGGACCGTGGCGGGGCGGACGTAGACCTCGCCCCCGGCCACCACCCGGATCGCCTCCACCAGCTCCTGCGACGCCGCCTCCTTGGTAAGGTAGCCGCCGGCGCCCGCCTCCAGCAGCTCCAGCAGGCGCTCCTGCTCCGGGTGCATGGTGAGGATCAGCACGCGCACCGCCGGCAGCACCGAGAGGATCTCCCGCAGCGCCGCGAGGCCGCCCCCCTCCGGCATGTCCAGGTCGAGCACGGCCACGTCTGGAGCCAGCCGCCGGGCCAGCGCCACCGCGGAAGTGCCGCTGGCGGCCTCGCCCACCACGTCGATGTCCGGGGCCCCGCGCAGCACCAGCCGCAGCCCCTCGCGAACCAGCTCATGGTCGTCGGCCAGGATCACGCGGATCGTCTCCGTGCTCGGCGGCACGCCGCGCCGGGCATACGGCTTGGCGGCGAAGCTTGCGCCGAGAGCCGCCAGGGCGTCGGGCGGGCCGTCGCCGGTCCGCCGCCTTGCCGTGGTCTCCATCGCCATTTCAGTTGATCGTGGTCGGTTCCGGCGCCGCCGGGACAGCCGCCGCCAGGGTGAACCAGAAGGTGCTCCCCCTTCCCGGCGCGCTCTCCACGTGCAGCCGGGAGCCGTGCGCCTCGATCAGCCCGCGCGCGATCGCCAGCCCCAGCCCGGCGCCGCCGCGGCGGGTGCGGTCGGACTGCCAGAACCAGTCGAAGACGTGGGGCAGGTCTTCCGGCGGGATCCCGGGGCCCGTGTCGCTCACCACGAAGCAGACCGCGTCCGCGCCGCCGTTCCCCTCCTCCGCGGCGGCCGTGCGCACCCGGAGCGCCACCCGGCCGCCGGCGGGCGTGAACTTGAGCGCGTTGCTCAGCAGGTTCGCGAGCACCTGCAGGAGCCGCCCGGGGTCGGCGTCGATCTCGGGCAGCCCCGCCTCGCACTCCACCGTGAGCTCGATCTCTTCCTCCTCCTCCGCCGCCACCACGAACATCACCTGCGCGGCCCCGATCACGTCGGAGACGGCGGTGGGCCGCCGCTCCAGCGCCAGCCGGCCGGCGTCGAGGCTGGCGCGGTCCAGGAGGTCGCGTACGATCTGCTGCATCCAGTCGGCCGAGCGCTGGATGATCCGGGCCATGTTGCGCATCCCCTCCGCGGGCTGCGGCTCCGGGTCCAGCAGCGCGGCGGCGCACACCTGGATGGTGCCGAGCGGGTTGCGCAGGTCGTGCGAGACGATGCCGAAGGCCCGGTCGCGTGCCGCCACCGCCCGCTCCGCCCGGCGGAGGAGGCGCACCCGCTCCAGCGCCACGCCCAGCCGGTCGGCGAGCGAGCGGGCGAACTCGGCGGCCAGAGCCCCGTCGGCGCGCGCGGGCCCGCACGCGAGCACCACCACCCCGTGGCCGGGGCCGCCGGTGTGCAGGCGGACCGCGCTCCCCGAGGCCATCGCCAGCGAGTCCAGCAGCGGCCGGAGGACGTCGCCCCTCGGCTCCGGGCCGTCCAGCGCCGCGAGCAGCGGGTCGCTGGTTCCGGCCGGCGGGTCCAGGAGGTGCCGGACGCGCCTGCGGAGCGCGGCGCCCCGCCGCCGGTTCGCGTGCTCCGCATCCGCGACCCCCGCCACCGCGTCTCCGCCGGAGAAGAGGAGGACGAAGCAGTCCGCCTCCGCCGGCACCACCAGCCGGGCCACCTTGCGGACCGCGGCAGCAGGGTCGTCCGTCGCGGCCAGCACGCCCGCCGCCTCGGCCAGGAGTTGCCAGCGCCGGGCGGCGGTCTCCTGCGCGTGCATCGCGGCGTCCAGCTCGCGCAGCAGGTGCTGCCGCTCGCCGGCGTAGCGGAGGATGCGGCGCAGGGTGGCCCCGTCGGGCGGGGGCTTCAGTACGTAGTCCTGGGCGCCCGCGCGCAGCGCCCGCAGCGCCAGCGCCTCGTCGGCGGTGCCGGTGAGCACGATCACCGGCACCCCGGGCGCCTCGGCTCGCACCCGGTGGAACGCGCCCGGCCAGCGCGCGTCGGGGAGGGAGAGGTCCAGGATCACCGTGTCGACCGGAGTCTCGCGGAGCGCGGCGCACGCTTCGGCCGCGCTGCCTGCGTGCAGCAGGCGCACCGGGGGCCCTCCCGCCGCGCCGGCGGACTCCAGCCGCAGGGCGATGAGCTCCGCGTCGGCGGGGTTGTCCTCGACCAGGAGCACCACGAACTCGGCGGTACCCGGCAGCGCGGTCATGTCGCCACCCTCTCCCCCGGATCTCGTCGCCCTGCTTCGTGCTTCGCCGCAATCCCCGGTCCCCTCCTGGTATCGGGGCCGGAGGGGCCGATGGGCGGCGCCGCACCAGAACTCGCAGTTGGCGCGGCCGAGCTGCGCCGGCTTCGCCACGCGGGCGTTCGCTCCCGGCTCGTACGACAGGATGCGGTCCTCCCGCAGCGCGGAGCCGGAGAGGGCCACCGCGGAGAGTGCGCGGAGCGCCGCGCCGCGCTCGATTTCCGCGAGCACGCGGCGCCGGTTCGCGTGCGGGAGGTCGAGGTCGAGGAGGACCAGGTCGGGCCGCGGCGGGCCGCCCGCGCCTCCATCATCATCGGGTACGCCAGCGCCTCGGCCCCGTCGGACCTGCACCGCGCGGTCACCTCGTCGCGCGGCAGCTCCGCGTCGGCCGGGTGGTCCTCCACGTAGAGGATCTCGGTTCGGCGGGCGCGCACCCGCTCGGGCTGCGGGATCTCGGGCGTCATGGGCTCGCTCGGGGTGGCACGGCGCGGCGGGAGGTTGGGCCCTGCGAGCCGCTGTGCCCTGCGCTCGTGCGCCAAGGAGGCAGGCGGCGCCCTCCAGACGCGGTGGCGCGCCGGATTCCGGCCGGGACACCCGCGGGAACGGATCGTCCGCGCAAACCACGCGCGGGCCACGCGGGTCCCTCCCGAATCTGGCAGCACAAACGGCCCGCCGCTGTCGGAGAAGAGGGAAGCTCCTGTCCTACGATCGGGAAGCGTCTGGACGGAAGCCGCGCGGGATCCGCCTGGCCGCCGGCCGCCCGACGCGGCCCAGGCCGCTTCGCCCTCGTCGGGCAGGCGCTTCCCGAATGCCCGGGACCGCTCGATGTGACCCCTTTTCTTCCCCGCCCGGCGGAACCCGTCGCGACCGACTTCATGTGGGCTGAAGGGACTTTTCGAAGATGTCGAGTCCGCGCTGGGCGGTTTGGCGGGTGATGGTCAGGGCGGGAAAGAGCATGAGGACGTCTTCTTCGGCCGAGACGAGTAGGCCGTTTTCGCGGCAGGTGTCGCCGACCTCGGAGGCATAGGCTTCGTCTTCGACTTCGATGCCGATGGCGAAGCCTTTGCCGTGGATGGTGGCTTTGCATTTGAAGCTCATCTGGGAGAGCCGGGTGAGGAAGTACTCGCCCAGCTGGGTGGCGTTCTTGAGAAGCCTGTTCCGGTGGCGCGTCAGATAGCGGAGGTTGGCCAGGGCAGCGGCGACGGCGCGCGGGTGCCAGCCATAGGTGGAATAGAGGCCGAAGTCTTCCTTGATGGCGTTTGCTATTCTGGACGTGGTGATCACGGCACCCAGGCCGCCGTAGCCGCCGGTGATTGCCTTGGCCATGCACAGGACATCGGGCTCGAGATCGAAGTGCTCGCAGGCGAACAGCTTTCCGGTCCGGCCGAAACCCGTGGCGACTTCGTCGGCGATGAAGAGGGTGCCGTAGCGGGTGCAGAGCTCGCGGACGCCGCGGACGAACTCGTCCTCGGGGACGAGGGCGCCCAGGTTGCAGATGATCGGCTCCATGATGAAGGCGGCAACGTCGCGCTTCTTCAGCAGCGTCTCGACCTTGCCAAGAGCCTTGTGATCCAGCGGCGGCTCGATCTTGTGGCAGTTGGGCAGGAGGTTCTTGAACGTTTCGCGGTTGCTCGATGCGCCGATGCTCATGGCGGCGATGGAGTTGCCATGGTAGCTGTCCTCCACGGAGACGAACGCGCCGCGGCCGGTGTAGGCCATGGCGATCTGCAGCGCGCCTTCCACGGACTCGGTGCCGCCGGTCGTGCGGTAGGAGACCGCGAGCTTGCCCGGCGTGATGCGGGCGAGCATTTCGGCCAGCTGGGCCCAGGGGCGGTAGAGGTAGTCGGGATGAACGTAATCGGGGCCGTCGAAATCCCGCACCGCCGCGCGGATGTCGGTGTTTCCCCAGCCCAGGTTGCCGACGCACCAGCCCATCATGAAGTCGATGTATTTGCGCCCGCGGGTATCTGTGAGATAGCTGTCGGCGGAGTCGCCGACGATGACGTCCCTGGGTTCGCCCTGGCGGCCGAAGTGCTTTTTGTCGAGCTGGCGGAGGTCCATGCGGGGGCTCCTCGCACATGCGGAAGCACGATCCGCGCAGCGTGGGGGTAAACGAAGAGGACGCGATTCCATCGCAGCAAATCGAGCGCCATCCAACTGCGTCCCCTCATCGACTCCCACCATGATGCGTCCCTCTGCGGCATGACTCGTTCTTGAATGGACGGATCTCCAGCGAACGCACATGCCTCGCCGGGTTCCAAAAAGCGCGCGGACCGCGCCGATCCTGTCTTGCGCATGGCCGAATTCGCTCATCTCCAGAAAACAACCCACCCCCCGGCCGTCGAGCGACGGTAAATCGCGCGCATTCAACTCGCTGCCAGGCGAGCCGAAGCGCGTTACGCGGGATACCACCTTCGGTGGCGGGATAACGCTCTGTGCGGCGCGCTATCGGGAACCACCGTGCACCGGCCACGACTCGTCTCTCTTTCCCTGCGCCAGGCCGCTTCGCCCTCGTCGGACAGGCGCTTCCCGAATGTCCGGCGGCCCGCAGCCCGGCATCCGGGCAGCTTTCGAGATCGGGATAGCTCCCACGCCCGTACGCCGGGGGCCGGCTCCATCCACGGCGGTGCGCCGGCGGGGAATCGCCTGAAATCTGCTCGATCCGTATCACGGGAGGAGGCATGCGATGATGGAGAGCACCGCAGAGAAGGTGGCGATGGTGGGACTGTTCGCGAGGCTGGAGGCGAACGCCGG
The DNA here is from genome assembly GCA_036377595.1 of Longimicrobium sp. Taxonomy (NCBI): domain Bacteria; kingdom Pseudomonadati; phylum Gemmatimonadota; class Longimicrobiia; order Longimicrobiales; family Longimicrobiaceae; genus Longimicrobium; species Longimicrobium sp. The sequence goes on from DASUYB010000088.1 coordinate 22,201, forward strand.
GCAGGAAGACGACGTGGAGACCCTGCTCCGCGGCGTGCTGGAGCTGGTCCTCGAGGAGCCCGCGACCCTCGCCTGGTTCGCGATCCGCCTGCGACCGTCGACCTTTGCGGTCTTCGCCACCTTTTCCGGCAAGGCCGGCCGACAGGTACACCTCGCCGGGCGCGCGGCGGCGGCGCTGACTGAAAAAGCGCCGGAGCTGTTCGCGGAGCCGCCCGCCATCGAGCGGGTGGACATCGTCGCGGCCAAACTCCCGTAGCGCTGACCGCCGCGAGCGCGATGCAAACTGTCAGTTCTTCGCACGCCGCTTTCGCTGCTGTGGCGAACAAATAAAGTTGGCCAGTGATGACAGCCGAGGGCTGGCGCGGCTGATGGGCGGCGAGGTGTCGATTGACCGGACTGCCGCGGGCCCCGGGGCCACGTTCATACTCCGGCTCCCACCGCATCACCCGCGCCGGGCCACGAGCCGGCGGAGACCGCAGTGGGTGGGGAGGTGATTCCGCCGTCGGCCTTGGAGTCGGAGCGCGCGACAGCGGTGCGCGGACTCCGGGCGGCCGCCGAGGCGCTGCTGCGCCAGGTTGCTCCCACGATGAACGAGTTCGGCCGAGGCATGGCGCGGACCGTGCACCGTTCCGCAGGCTGCGGGTCGACGACGGGTCTGGGCGGTTCGGTCCCCCATAGGCAGCCAGGGCGACCGTTGCGCCCCGCTCCATGCGCATGATCGCGCCCCGGAGCGTTGTCTCCTGCCAGGTCGGTAACTCGGGTGCACCACACTCGTCCGCGGCACTTCTACGACGTTTTCGCCGACCTTGCGCGCGGCGCGTCGAACGCAGCCCGCATCCTGCACCGGATTTTCGCGGAGCCGCATCCGTTCACCGAACTGCTGGCGGAGATGACGGAGGTGGAGCGGGTCTCCAGCAATGCGCGGCAGGAACTGGTCGGAAAGATCGATGGCGCCACGGTGACGCCGCTGGACCGCGAGGACGTGCACGCGGTGGCGTCGCGCCTCGGCGGGTTGGTCAGCCTGCTGCACGACACGGCAAGGAGCGCCCAGGACCTGCACCTGATGCACCAGGGCCAGGCGGCACGTTCGCTCGCGGAGCTGCTCGTGCGTGCCACCGCGTGCATCGAGGAGTCGGTGGCCCAGCTCAAGCATCCGGCAGCGGTGGTGGAGATCCGCACGGAGATGGAGGGCCTGGCCGAGGAGGGGATCGCGGTGTACGACCAGGCCTCGGGTGTCCTGTTCTCAGGCGCGCCCGTGGCGATGGAGGTGCTGCGGTGGAAGGAGGTCTACGATGCCCTGGAGCAGGCGCTGGCCGAGTGCAGGAGCGTGCAGAACCTGCTGTCCAGCATCGCCCTGGAGAACCGGTAAGCGCTCCGCGGAGGCGCAGCAGCAGGCACCGGGGACCCGTGGAGATCAGGGAGGGACAGGCAGAACGCCGGCCGCGGCGTGTGCCAGCGCGTCATCCAGGCGGGCGGTGGCCCGGCGCACCGCCTGCGCACGCGTCTCTTCCGGGAGAGCATGGGATGCGTCGAGGTCGGCGAGCGCCGCGGTGAAGCAATCCGCGATCTCGCGCGAACGGGCGTAGCCGAGCCCGTGAAGGCGCCGGCCCAGCTGATCGATCTCGCTCGACGCGCGGTTGAGGACGACGTGCGTGAGGGGGGCGCCGCAAAGTTCCCTCGTGATCCTTCGCAGCGCTTCGTTGAACGCCGATGGTTCGCCCACGTCTCTCCTCCTTCGCATCTCCCCGCGCCCGCCGGCTGCTGCCCGCGATTCGCGCGGCCGCGGCCACGCGTGCACCGCATCAGGCGTAGATACTTCCCGGTCTCGCGGTTAGCTTCAGGTGCGCCCCCGTGGGCGCCACCTGCCGGTTCCCCTGTCCGGAGAAGTCATGGCAAGCTCGTTCTCGCTCCGTCTTTCCCACGTTTCGTCCACCCCCGGCGACACCCTGCGCGACGAGATCCGCGCGCACACCGAAGACGACGAGGCCGCCGAAAGCATCCTGCGTGGAATCGAGCGTCTCGGCAGCGACCCCTCGATCGCGCACTACGAGATGACACGCGTGGAGAACCGCCGCTCCTACCGCGGAGCCCAGCGCACGTCGTGGAGCGTGCGCGCCGTGCGGCCGTAACCGCCGCGCCTTACGCCGCTTCCGCGGCCGCACGCGGCCGCGCCGTTCCACCTGACCGGTCGCGAAACGGGGGGATTCCGTTCCCGTTGCAGCCCCTCGCCCCGAGCTCGCCCGCGCCCCCCGTCGCGGGCGTTTCAATTCAATCCACCGCGGGCGGACGGAACACGGACGCCTCACCCTCCACACAGGCCTCGCGGCGTCCAATCCGCCGCCGCCACGGAGCGCGGTTTCGTGGCGTCCTGGAGAATGAGCACCACCGAGCGCCGCACGCCCGTGCCGGTGCCGGTCAGCCTCATGGGAAGGCCACCCGGAACCATCACGCCCGGCCCTCCTGCCCGCTGTTCGAGCCTGCCATCGGGCGTCTCAACGCACATGGAGCCCTCCAGCGTATACCACGCCTCCACCCCCGGATGTCTGTGTGTCACCGAGCTCATTCCGGGCTGGAACACCCCCTCCATGTATACCGCCGCGAAACTGTCCGCATCCACCAGCGGCAGCGGACCGATGCGCGCCACGCGATGGCCCGCGGGCGGACGCCAGTCGGCCGCGGCCACGGTAAACAGCCACACCCGGCCGAATGACTCCACGACCGTCGAGCGCGGCCCCCGGTCCGCTTCCGCGCGGGCCCGGGTGGCGTACGTGTGCAGGTGCCAGAACAGGGCGGGAGTGGCGGAAAGCGGGCCCAGCTCCTGCCTTGCGGTGATGAAGCACCCGTAGATGCGGCCCGCCCGTTCGGCGGCTGGCACGCAGGTGCCGTCCGTCTGCGCGGCCAGCGGCGCGGCCGCGGCCGCGACCATGGCGATGGCGAGTCCGGGAAAGGATGCGCGGATCGCCCGCGCGAGTGGAATCCGGAGCATGCTCTGTAGCCTCGGTTCAAGTGCCTCGAGTCGCCTCGATGGGGCGCGGGCGTGAATCCGGCGCGCCGCGTGATTCCAGCCGGTCCAGGTGGCGCAACGCGCTCTCCCAGACCGTCCGGCGGCCGAGGGCCCACGGCATCACGCCAGGCGCCCGATCACGCCGCGCACGGCGGCCAGGTAATCGTCGGTGTCGAAACCCCCGGGGTCGATCATGGCCTGCACCGCGCAGCCGTGGATCCAGCTCACCGCCACGGCCGCCATCCCGTCGGCGGTCACGCGCGCGAGCGGGCCCGGCTCGGCCTCGAGCAGCTCTTCCACGATGGCGCGGAAGGCCGCCCGGTAGCGCCTCAGCTCCGCGCCGATGCGCGTCCGGATCTCCTCGTGCCGCGCGCCCAATGCCCAGAACTCGAAAAACAGCCGGGTGTGCCGCGGCTGGTGGCTGAGCCGTGCCATCTCCTGCTGCAGCAGCGCGTGCAGCCGGTCCACCGCGCGAGGGAGCCGGGCGATGTCGTCGGACATGTGCAGCACCGTGGTAGTCTCGATGAGCCAGTCCAGCAGCGCGTGCACCAGCCTTTCCTTGCGCTGGAAGTAGTGGACGACCAGCGCGTGGCTCACCTCGGCCTCGGCGGCCACCGCGCGGATCGTCAATCCCCCGATCCCCTCGCGCGACGCCACCTCGAAGGCAGCCCGCAGGATCTGCTCGCGCCGCACGTCCACCGGTGCCCGATTGCGTGCCATCGTTCGTCCATCCGCGAATGCCGTTTCACCCAAGGACCTCGCCCGGGTGGTTATTGACCACCTGTACAATTCAGTGTAGCTTCTCTTGAACGGTTGGTCAATAAGATGTCTGCCAAGCGTTTGCCGGTTGCGGACGAACGCCGGCAGACGAGCTCACCCGGAGAAGGAAAGCCGCGATGGCGTGCCGCCTCAGCCATCTTACGGCAACCGGGCAGCCCGGCTCGACGCCCGAGCGCGCGCAGGCGCCGAGGTCCGCGACACCGACATCGCCCGCGAGCACTCGCCCGCGTCTTCGGCCGCTCCTGCGCCCCTGGTCCGCTTCTTCGGAGGGATCGGGCTGTCGGCGGCCCGTGAGTTCAGCCGGCTGCTGGGGGGCGGGGTGGAGGATCGAGAGCGAGCCGGGGCGCGGGAGCATCCTCCGCGTCCAGCTTCCCCGCACGCGTGGAGACGAGTGATGCCGAGGAGAGAGCCGCCGGCCTCGTTCGCCAACGGCCGCGGACGCGAGCATGCCCTGCAGCGGGCCGTCGCCGTCCCCGCGCCGGCCGCGGAAGCGATGCGGCTGGCCGACTTCATCGTCGCGAACCGCGAGCCGATCCTTGCGGAGTGGGAGGCGTTCGCGCGCACCTGCACGCCGGCCAGCGGGGCGATGGACATCGTGGCGCTGCGTGACCATGCCAACGAGATGCTCACGGTCATCGCCGCCGACCTGCGCACGCCGCAGGGCGAAGACGCGCGGTCGGAGAAGTCGAAGGGAAACGCGCCGGACGACGGCGCGGACTCGCCGACGGCGGCCGAGGAGCACGGGGCCGGACGGGCCGAGAGCGGATTCACCGTCGAGCAGATGGTGTCCGAGTACCGCGCCCTGCGCGCCAGCGTGATCCGGCTGTGGACGCTCGGGCGGGGCGAGCTCGGGCCGGCGGACCTGGCCGACCTGACCCGGTTCAACGAGGCCATCGACCAGTCGCTGGCCGAGTCGCTGTCGCGGTACACCGACGACCTGGACTACTCCAAGGAGATGTTCCTGGCGATCCTAGGGCACGATCTGCGGACGCCGCTCGGGGCGGTGAGCACGTCCGCGCAGTTCATGCTCGACACCCAGGAACTGAAGGAGCCCTCCCTGACGCTCACCTCCCGGATTGCCAGCAGCTCCGCCCGCATGATCCAGATGGTCGGCGACCTTCTGGACTTCACCCGCAGCCGCCTGGGCGGCGGGATCCCGGTGGTGCGCGCCGACATGAGCATGGCGAAGGCGGTGCACGACGTGGTGGACGAGCTCGCCGCGGCGCGCCCCGACCGGACGCTGCAGGTCGAAACCCGCGGCGCGCAGCGGGGGGAGTGGGACTGCGCGCGCATCACCCAGGCGCTGACCAACCTGGTGGGGAACGCGCTCGAGCACGGCTCCCCCGGGACCGTCGTCCGAGTCGACGTCCAGGGCAACGACGACGAGATCACGGTGGCCGTCCACAACCGCGGAGCCGCAATCGCGGCGGACCGGCTGAACGGGATCTTCAACCCCATGAAGCCGCGGGAGGCGGGCGGGAGCACTACCGCGGGCGGGTCGGCCGGGCACCTGGGGCTGGGGCTCTACATCGCCGAGCGGATCGTGAACGCGCACCACGGCAGGATCGACGTGGAGTCTTCGGAAGAGCGCGGCACCACCTTCACCGTCCACCTGCCGCGCCACGGATGAGCGCCGGCCGCATTCCGCGCATCGTTCTGCCGGTGCGGCCTGGCCCCCCGGGTCGTCCGGCGCCTGCGTGTACCACGCGGGCGCGCCGCGGCGGACAGGTCCGGTCTGAACCCGTCCGGGGATTCCCGGCCCACGAGCGGCCGGACCCCGCGGGTTCCATCACCGACCCGGTGCGGAACACCCGCGGAGGAGCCGCGCATGGACGATCCCGCCGGCTCTATGGACCGATGGACCCGGTCGCCCAATCCTGACGGCCGCGCAGGTAACTCACAGCAAAGCGAGGCGATTGTGACTCCCTCCTCCGACGCTCCTCCTGGGATGCTTCATCCGCCGGGCACCGACGCCTTCCCCACGACCGCTCCGCACGGCGTGAGGCCCTATGCCAGCACGCGCCGGACGTCCCGGCTGGCCCGCTGGTGGCACGCGATCTTCGCGCGGAACGCATACGCGCGCGGGCCCGACACGGTGCGGTCCGGGCGCAGCGGCCACCGCTTCTTCCAACACCTGATCGAGACGGATGACACGAACGGCGCCCCCGCCGGTCACGAGGCGGGGGAGAAGTAGCCGCGCCCTGCTCTCCCCCGCTCCTTGTCGTGATGCAGGAACGGAGGTTTACGGGTGCAGCTCGGCGCGCGGCTCATTTCCGGGCCGCGTGAAAGTGATGGAACTGAACCAAGCGCGCGCAGGCGGCGGGGTGGTGTGGATTCCGTGCGTGAAGCGGCAAGGGGAAAGGCTCCGCGAGCACTGCGCTCACGGAGCCGATTTCTACTAGCCAACTTTATTTCTTACCAGGCTAGCCAACTTTATTAGTTCAGCACAGCTGCTGCTGTGCGATGATAATAAACTCGGCTACCGGAACAACAGCAAATACCCGCGAAATTCGAGAACGTCTAAAGAATTACTCGGCTACTGAGCAGGGATTCAGACGAAGGAGGGTGATTGCATGCGAAATAATAGAGTTGGCTACTCGTCCCAAGGACCGTCCCGCGCGCCTCCCGCAACGGTGCGGCGATGGCCTCGCGCTCAAGCGCGGCACCGCCCCCAGCGCTGGACGGCGCGGTTGTCCCCGCCTGGCGCGCCAGTTTCCTCTATCCGGACTGAACCCCCCACAGCACCACGCTCAACTCCTCCTCCGTCACGCCGCCGTACTCGATAGCAATCCGCCCCCGCGCTGCGGCGCTAGAGTGCTATCTCAAACCTGCGCTGCAGCTGTTCTTCTGCATTTTTGCAGCATGGGTGCCCGGCGACGAGCGTGCTGGGCACTTGAGCATAAAGTGGTTCTATCGCCAGCGACCGAACGCGCGGAGCGTCACGGACCGGACCGAGAAGCTCTTCCAGGCGTCCAGCATCCGGACGGTCAGCCCACGCGCATGTGAGCCGAAAATACGATGGCTGGAGCTCGCGCTCAGCGAACGAGAGCGGTTGGACCAGTCCGGAGGCTTCCACTTTCCTTCGAATCGCGTTCGCGCGCCGCTGCCGTGCACCCAGACGGCGCAGAGCGGCGGAGAAATCCTCGTTGGCCCACACCGCGGCGACCGGGTGGATACGGAGGTTTAACGCGAACTCATTGGCGAGTCGCAGACCGAGTTCCCGCTTGTGCCGGTGCGGGTGCTGGGTCAGCCACACGAGGCGTGCGTAGAGGTTGTCGTCGTCGGTGAGCACCGCCCCGCCCTCCCCCGCGAAGAGCGTCTTCCCAGCCGTAAACGAGGTGACCACCACGTGCGCGAGCGCCCCAGCGGGCCGTCCCTCGCGCGTCGCCCCCAAGCTTTGCGCAGCATCATGGATGTACCACAGCCCCTTCTCGTCCGCTAGCGAGCGGAGAGCTTCGTCGTCGGCAGGCACGCCAAACAGGTCAACGGCAAGCAGCGCCCGCACTCGGGAGCTAAGAGCCTCTTGTGCTGCGGCAGGACAGAGGGTGAGTGTCAACGGATCGACATCTCCAAACAGCAATCGGGCACCGACGTGGAGGAACCCCGCGATACTTCCCCCCCAGGCAAGCGGCGGCGCAACCACCTCCCCCTCCCCGAGGTCCAGCGCGATCGCCACCGCGAGCAGAGCGGACGTGGCGTTGGCCACCACCAGCGCGTGCCGTTTCCCATAGTGCCGGCGGAGACGGTCCTCGAGCTCGCCCACTGCCCCAGTCCCGAGCAGGTGCTCGTGCGCGGCAGCTGCATCAACCCGCGCCCGACGCAGATACGCCACCACCGCGGCCTCCACGCCGGGGGCGGCGCTGCCGACGCCCCGCGCCGCCCGTGCGGTCTGGCTAGACATGGGCACCCGGCCCGAGCGCGCGGATACGCGCATCCAGCCGCTCCACGTCCACGTCTCCGCTAACAGGATCCACTAGCTCCCGGAGGTGGGCCGGGTACGGATAGGCGCCGGGGTCGGCATACCAAGGCAGGTAGCGCTTCGACGTGCACGCTCGGATCGCCCACAGGTCCGCGTATTCGCTGGATACGCGGTCTGCGCTGGGCCGGAGATCGCGAGCCGCCTGCAGCACGATCTTGGGGTCGAGCCCGGACGCCGCCAGAAGAGCCATGCTCAGCGCCGCGCGAATCTCCCGGGGCGACGCGCCCTTGTCGTAGAACAGGTCGGCCGCGCCCCGCACCTCGTCAGGGCCCAGCCGGGCCTCCGGCATCATTCGCGTGGCGATCACGGAGATGATGGCGGGATAATCCTCCCGCAGCGGTTGGAGCACCGGCACGATGGTGAACCGGCTCCGCATCGCGGCGCCCATCCGCCACGGGCAGTTGGTCGTGGCCACCAGGAGCGACCGGCCCCGCCGCGATTCGTCCGAGAGGGCCGTGAGTAGTGCGGCAGTTACCGCCCTGCTCGCGCCCGAGTCGCCGTCGAAATCGGAGCGCTCCAGGGGAAGCGCCTCGGTGATCTCGTCCACGAACGCCACGTTGGGCGTCCAGTCGGAAAGCGCCAGCGTCAGGAGGCGGGCCTTCCGTTCTGTCTCGCCCACGATTCCACCCTTGGGCGAGTGGACCTGGTATGCCGACGCTCGCGCCTCGCGCGCCGCGAGGAGCGCCAGGTCCGTCTTCCCCGTACCGGGCGGCCCCACCAGGAGAACGTTGGCCGGGATGTGCGGGTTGCCGTGCAGAAGCCCGTTCCCGAACCGGAGCAGGAGGTCCAGGGGACACTTGATGTTGCAGCCGACCAGCCGGAGCTGGTCGATCCGGCGGGTGTCGAGCACGGTGAGGGTGTGCTCCGAGAGAATGACCACGTCGCGGCTCTTTTGCTCCTGCAGCTCTTCCACCGTCACCGGAGCCGCGCGCAGGTGCGAGGCGCGCATCCGCCCTTCGAGGCCCCGGTTGGGGGTGTTGCTCGTCAGCCGCGCGACGTCCTCGTCCGTGACTCCCTCTTCGAAGCGGGCCTCCGGGTACACCGCGCGCGCGGCGACCAGGAACGCGTACTTCTCGGTCGCGTCGGGCTGCCCCAGCCGGACGGGATGCAGCACGCCGGCCACCAGGTCGTCGATCCGTCCCTCGCGGCCGTGGAACACCACGAGGTTTCCCGACTGCCTGAGCGCGTTGCTTTGCCCCAGGATGTGGGCGAGTTCCACCGCCGTGATCTCCGGATCGGTCCGCCCGGTCCCCTCGCCGCTCGGCGTCAGGTGCTCGGCGAATTCCAGCACGAAGACGAACCGGAGCGGCATGCCGTCGCTCCAGGCGAGACCCTCGGCGGGGGCGCGCGCCAGCGCGGCGATGCCGCGGATCACCCGCACCATCTCGTGCTCGTCCGCTTGGACTTCGAGCAGCCTGTGCGAGCGCAGCACCGTCTCGATTGTGTGGCGGTCGCGCCCGTCCCGCAGGCGCGGCGCATCCCAGTCCAGCCCGTTCGCCAGCGAGTACGTCAACAGGTGCATGCCGTGCGCGCTGCGTGCATGTCTGCGCAGGTGTTCCAGCAGCGTCAGCAGACGCCCTTCTCCGTCCGCCACCGGATCGTAGAGCGAGCGGCCCGTGACGAGCAGCGCGCAGTTCCCCTCAGTGTAGGCCTGCAGGATCCGCTCGGCCGGCGGGAGACGCGGCGGCGTCGCGCGGGCGTCCGGTGGGTCCAGGGTCACGGGTGCCATGCGCTCCTCCTCCGGTCAGCCCCGCTGCGACGCCTGCGGGCGCACGTTCCGCCGCCGCGCGTGTGCGTGCTCCGATGCCGCGGGCACGCGCGCCTCCGGCTTCGGGCGCAGGATGCCCCCCACGAAGTCACGCGCCGCCGCGAGCTGGCATACGCCGCCAGTGCAGGTGCGTGCTGGAGCGCTCGAGCGGACGCCGGCCGCCTCCAGCGCCGCATCGAAGCGGTCGAGGATGTCGCCGCATGACCCGTCGTACACCCCGATCACCTCGGTTTCCAGGGCGGCGTCGCCCTCCGCCGAGGTGCGAAGCTCGCTGACCAGCGCGTGCCCCGCCGGGTGCTCCGCCACAATCCGCACGGTGCCGTCAGCCGTCACGCGGGTATCCACCGCCGAGAAGCCGAGGGTGTCGGCGGCGCGGGCGCAGGCGGACACCACGCACCGGGTGAACAGGGTGCCGTGCTCCACCCGGACAGCCTGGAGCAGGTCCTCCCGCGCGCGCATGGCCTGAGCGGGCGTGACGGCTGCCCGGAGGGCGCGGAGGGGAGCGGCGAGCCGCTGCACGTCGGCGACCACGTAGCCGGCCAGGCTCGCCGCCGCCTCGACCCTGATCCGGTCGGTAGCCGCGAGTGATCCTGCGGCACCGGCCACGGCCGCCAGACTCGACGTCTCCTGGTCCCGTGCCGCGCGAAGCGGCGGTATCACTCCCTCCGTCACGGCACGCAACGCGGGCCGGGCCGCCGCGCGTACGGCGGACCCCGCCGCGCGGAGGAGCAGGGCGGCCAGGGCCGCCCCAGCCATCACGGACTCCGCCGTCACGGCAGAGGCTACCCCGCTGATCCTTGGTCGGCTCGTGACTGCGCTCATCGGTACCTCCCGAGTTCTGGGTTCAGTTCTGGATCGAGCGGGTTCAGACGTGAAATTCCGCATCCCTGTCGCGGAGCCGCGCGTCGAGGATCCGGCGGAGGTACTCCGCCTCGGCCTGGGCATCGCCTTGGTCGTCCGGCCTCTCGGCGTCGGCCGGAGTGGACGCCCGCGCACCGTGCACGCCGGGCGGAGGCGGCGGCGGGGGCGCCTCGACCGAGGGCTCCTCGTTCCCCGCCGGCGGCGGCTCGTCACCGTCGGCGGAAAGCACCACGCGCTCGCCCAGCGCGTCGTTGATCAGGTCGGCCTCGTGTCGCGCCAGGAGGAGGGAAGAGAGGGGCGCGCCGTGAATTCGCCGGTACTCGTCGAGTGCGGCGGAGTACGGGGGCATCGCCTCCCACGCCCGGCTGCGCGCGCTGTCGACACGGCGCTGCGCCCGGCCGGCTCGTCGCTCGAAGGCCCGCAGACGGAGCCTCCCGACCAAGTGGGAGATGCCGTCCAGCGTGGCCTGCGCGGTGAAGATCATGACGGCGTGGCACACGAAGGCGAGGGCGAGGATCCCGATCCCCAGCATCGCCGTGGCTGCATCGAGGACCTCTTCCTTGGCCTCAAGCGAGAGCCGGAGCGCGTACCAACTCATGGCAGGCATTACCAGCGCCAGCGTGACAGCCACCACCCACCAGCCCCAAGCGGCCCCTCGAGCGGCGCGCCGGGCATGCTCACGCGAGGCAGCCACCTGCATTCCCACCAGAGTCTCGAGGCACTGCAGCGTCAGCGGCACCGGGAGGAGCATCCAGGGCGGCGGGGGCGCCCCTTCCGGGAGGATGTACGCCAGCGAGATGGCGAATTCGGCGACCGCGGCGAGGAGGATGACGTCGAGGGTGAGCACGCTGAGCGGCTTCACCATGCCAGAGAGGATGGCGCCGGCCATGCGCCGGACGCCGCCTTCCACGACCGTTGGGTTCTCCTCCACGAAGCGCGTCCGCGCCTCCTCCCGCCGGTCCAGTTCCAGGCGTCGCATCTCATACTGCCCCGCGGCGTCCACGAGCTCCGCCCGCGTCGCCGCGACCTCACCCTGCGCGCCTTCCCGGGCCATAGCGGAGCGAGCGGCATCGACTCGCTGCGCCCGCTCGGCCCGTCGCGCATCGAAGTGGTTCTCGGGCATCGGACACCTCACTTCTGGCTGAGCACGAGCCGGATCGCGGCCTCCGGTGACTCGAGCTGAACCGGGGCGGGCCGCAGCTCCCTGAGCTCTTGCGGGAGCGTATCCGCGTTGACCACGTAGAACTCGGTCCCGGCGGGCAGGGGCCGGAGTGCACCCGAAACGTTGTTCTGGAGGTCGGAGATCACGATGGCGACCCGCCGGGGCGGCGTTCCCCACTGGCCAGGCTCATCCAGGAAGTAGCCGATCCGGCTGATCGCGGTGATCACCGCTGAATGCGACGCGTCCCGGGGGTGGGAAAGCAGCGGCCCGGCCTCGGCGCGGAATACCTCGGCGGCGCGCTCCGCATCGGCCAGGCGCCGATGCTCCTCGGCGTTATATGCGGCGGTATCGGCTTGGTAGCGGCGAACCGAGCGGGCCACCTGCCGTGCGGTGCCCTGGCGGAGCGGCGCGTTGGGCGGCTTCCCGGGTTCGGGGACGTAGAACCGGATGAACGGCGTCCGCGAGTTCGAGTCCAGTTTCCCCAGCGCCAACTCGCCTCCGCACGCCTTCACCCGGTTCATGACCAGCGTCAGGTGCTCGATCCGGATCTCAGGGGTGAGATTGCTGTCGGCCGATGCGCTCTTGTCCGGCACGATCGCGATCCGGAGCGGTGGTCCGCACGGCGCTTCCGCTGCTGCGGCGGCGGAGACCGTTGTTTCCGTCGGGTTCGGTCGGGCGGCGGTCCCCTGGCAGGCGGCAAGCCCCAGCGCGATGCCGAGGATTGCCAGGAGGCGCAGGCTGCGTCGAGCGCGAGCGCGCCGCCGCGGAGCAAGTGCTCTGTCGATCCCGGTCATCTCCTCCTCCTTCGTACGAGGTGTCGCCCGGAGCCGCAGTGCCCGCGCGCCTCAGCGACAACGGAGTGCGGCATTCCGGCACAGTGAAAGATCACCGGCGGCAGTCTGCACCAGTTAGCCTGCCCGGAGCGGCTTGGATGCGCCCGGATCGGGATAGGGGGCAGCCGGGGAATTCCGGCTGCCACCCTCCCACACCACCGGACGTGCGGGTCCGCATCCGGCGGTTCGGAGAGTTGAGGTCAGTGCGGTGCGAGCCGGGGAAGACCCATCTGCTCGAAGAGCTTCCCCGGCAGGGCGGTGTGGAGCGCACCGTGGCTGGACAGCCTCCACCAGCTTCGCATGTGCGCGGCGGCGGCTCGGGCAAGCTGATCGGGCACTCCCCGAGTTCTCATCTCCCGGTACGCCGTGCGTCCACGCTTCCACTGCTTCAGCCGCACCATCCGCAGCCTTCGGGCGATCCACTGGTCGAGGTCGTGAAAGACTCCGGGTGTATCCGCCAGTCGGAAGTAGGCCTTCCAGCCCAGCAGGTACATTCGTAACTCCTCCACCACCTTCTGCAGCGACCTCCCTCCGTTCCGGCGGGTGATCTGCCGGATGCGCTCCTTGAATTCCGTCAGGGCCTTCGGCGCGACGCGGCATTTGACCTCTCGCCCCTTGGCTACCCAGAAGCTGTAGCCGAGGAACTTGCGGTCCCACACGCGCGCCACCGCGCTCTTGTCCTCGTTGACCTTCAGCCGGAGCTTCGCGAAGAGCCTGCGCAGCCGCTCCATCACACGCTCGTCCGCCCGCCTCGACCGCACGTACACGTTGCAATCATCGGCGTAGCGTACGAAGGCGTGCCCGCTTCTCTCCAGCTGCCGGTCGACCTCGTCCAGGAGCACGTTCGCCAGCAGCGGCGAGAGGGGGCCGCCCTGCGGCGTCCCCTCGTGCCGCTCCACCACCACGCCGTCGGCCAGTACTCCGGCCCCAGGTAGCGGCGGATCACCCTGAGCAGCCGTCTGTCTCCGATCCGCTTCTCCAGACGCGACATCAGCACGTCGTGGTTCACGCGGTCGAAGAATTTCTCCAGATCCACGTCCACCACCCAGCGCCGGCCCGACTGGATGTAGCGCTGCGCCTGACAGACCGCGTCGTGCGCCCGCCGCCCCGGCCGGAAGCCGTAGCTGTGCTCCGAAAACGTGGGATCGAAGATCGGCTGCAGCACCTGCAGGATCGCCTGCTGGATGAACCGGTCGAGCACGGTCGGGATGCCCAGCTGCCGCACCCCTCCCCCGCTCTTCGGGATCTCCTGCCGACGCACCACCGAAGGCCGGTAGCTTCCCCCGAGCAGCTCACTCCGGATCCGCTCCTAGTTCTCCCGCAGGTACGGCAGCAGGTCGTCCACCCTCATCCCGTCGATGCCCGGACTGCCCTTGTTCTTCCGCACGCGCTGCAACGCCAGCTTCAGGTTGCCGCGCTCGACCACCCGTTCCATCAACTCCACCGGGCGGCCGCTTCCCGAGCGCTCGTCTCCCTGCGCCGCCCGAAAGGCTTCACCGCTCCGCCGTACGCTCGGGGCTTCACCCCTACCCTCCAGCGGGAGCTCGATCTGCATCGACTTCTGGTGCGCTGCCATTCCGAGACGCAACGTCGTTTCGCTCTCCTCTCCGTTCGGCCCTTCACCGGCGGGGCTGGGCCCAAGCGCATGTGTGCACCCCAACCGGCTACTACGGCCTCTGCTGACTTCTCGCTCCGCCCGGTGCTTTCACCGTGCGTCGCCCTTTCAGGCGTGAGGCGAGACCTCCCCGGGTAAGAACTGAGACTTTCACCGCACCACCGCCGGATCTACGCCGCCTGAGCCTTGGTCGTGAGAGCTTCGCGGTCGTTTGCCCGCTCGCCCTGCTCGGCTGCGCCTCCTATCCGGTTTCTGTTCGTCGGCGCGCGGTTTCGCTCCACGCTTCTTTCAGCGCCACCCTCGCGGGTGGTTCGTTTCCTCGCCTTGCGCTTCGCTCGGGTCGCTACGACCAACTCCCCGGAGGACTTTCACCTCCTAGCCTCAGCCCATGCCGGGCACACAAACAGAACGCCCCGCCCCTTCTGCAGGGGGCGGGGCGCGGTCGGGAGCGCCTAGCCGGTCCGCGTCGTCAGGCTGAGAGACGGTTGATCACGTCGTTCAGGCGCGTCCTCCACGACGGGAGCTTCCGGTACAGCTTCTCGAACACTCCGTCGTCGATAAAAAACTCGAGTTCGTGCTTCAAGAGGCTTGCGGCGGCCCGGACGGTGTCCGGCCGGACCTCGTCGTGCCGGCCCAACTCCGCCAGCGCTCTCGCCGCGGCCTCCACGGTCGCCACGGCCTCCTCGCCGAGGGCCACGGACAGGGCGCCTCCAGCGGGATCGTCGTCGTGCACGTCCTCCGTCGCCGCGTCCAGCACGGCCGGCGGTACCTGCTCCCGGAGGCGCGCGAGGATGTCTTCGATGCTCTCCACCAACTCGCTGGCCTCTCCCTCCTCGTCGGCGGTCAGGAGCGGGGGAAGCCCCAGGTCGAGCGCCTGCTCGTCCAGCCAGCGCACCTCATGCGGCATCAGACGCAGCTTTCCCAAGTCGATCCGGGGCCCGCTCCGGGGAAGACCGAGGACGGACATGATCGATGGGAACGAGGAAGGGTACGGATCCGCTCCGCGGTCCCCCTTACGGATCGCGTTGCTTCGTGCCTTTTCCATCATCTGTGGAAACAGCCTGGCCAGCACGGTCCAGTAGCTCCGCTCGGGCCGCAGCTGGCGGCCGTACAGCGTAAGGACCACCAGCCGGCCGCAGAGCACGTCCTGAAAACGCGCGAAGGTGTAGGGCTCCGCCCGCGTGCCCGAAGGTACGTTGAGCGCTAAGGAAAACGGCGGTTCCGAGACGTCCTGCCGCTGACCCCCGGTTTCGTAGGCGTCCAGGCTCTCGCGGGCGCGCGTGAAGCACTCGCTGAAGAACGCCTGCTGCCTGGCCTCGCTCCACATCCGGACGGTTACGTAGTGCTCGCCCAAGCCGTGCTTGCGCCAGGGTGCGAATCCGAGTTGCGCCGGCGTTTCGTCTTGAAATCCCAGCGCCTCCTGGATCTTGGTGGTGATGTGGTGTGCGAGGCCCCGGTAATTCTGCACCCCGAGATCGCCGGGCTCGTGTTTGGGATACCACGAGAGGCGCGCGCGCGCATCCTCCGGCGCGGCGTTGAGGATGGCCGCCACGATGTCGCTGGGAAGCGAGGTGAGCCCCACGAGGGGGCCGGTGCACAGAGCAGCGGCGTGCAGGAGCACGTCCGGCCCCTGCAGCGGCTGCATGAACCCGTCCGTCTCCCCCTGTTCCCGCAGGTCCCAGTCGGAAACCACGCCGCTGAACCGCCGTCCCGCCGCGTCGCGGTTGCGCAGCTCCGCGAGCGCCGAACGTCCCTCCTCGAACCCCTGCACTTCGGTGAAGTAGCGCTCCAGACCCTGCACGATCTGCCTCCGCTGGGCCGCATCGTCCTCCACCACGACCACCGCATACGGCGCCGCTTTGTCCCTCTCCTTGTCCTCTTCAGCCTCGCGGTGCACCCGCCGCAGGCGTTCCTGGATCCGCGCGCCGAGCTCCTCGGCGGCGCGCAGGTCGCCGTTCTGGACCGCCTGCTGTGCGTCGCTGATCCACTGCTCGAAGGTGCTCAGATCTTGGAAGGTGCGGGCGAGAGCCGGCCTGCGCGCGCGCACCTTCGCGGCCAAGCGGTCGAGCGCCCGCCGCAGCCCTGCGGGGTCGCCGCTGGTGTCACGCCGGAAGTTGTGTTCCCACATCAGGAAAGGTCTAGCGCTCAGCACGTGGTCCCTGAGCCACACGTGCACCATCTGAGACACGGGCTCCGCGCTCGACGCGGCCTCCGCCAGCGCGGCTGGCGGGACGGGAAGGCGCACGAACGGAAATATCAGGCGGGCGGCCTCGCCCCGTTCGTCGCCGAGGGCGACGAGCGCTCGTCGCGAAAGGAACGAGCAGACGGCCAGCTGCGGGATCTGTCGCTCCGATTCGAAGAGGTCGACGATGAACCTCAGCCCTTCGAACTCGGTCAACCTCCCGCTCGCGGGGGCCCACTCGGCTAGGACGACCAGGGGGGCTTCGCGGAGCCTGGTGTAGCGGCGTAGCTCCCGGAGCTCGCGGGGAGAGGTGGCGACCGCGTACCCTGCGCGCCTGAGGTAGGTGGTGAACGCTCCCGGGTTCCAGAGGAAAACGGCAGGAGGAGACATCGCGTTACCCCGCGCGGCCGTTCGTCAGGATGCCGGTCACCAGCTGCTCCAACAGCCTGTGCAGCGCTTCTTTAAGCGCGGCGATGTCGCCGCCCCTGGGCTTCTCGATCATCTGGTCCGGGTTCAATCCGAGTTCCGCCAGCTCTTCCCGGACCTGCGGAATGCCGGCGAACCGGGAAAAGACCACGAGCTGGCCCGGGCTGAGCCGGGCAGTCTCGATGAGCTGCCTTGCCACGAACAGGCCCGACAGGTCCAGCTCCCGACCCGGGTGGAGCTGGAGGTCCAGGACCACCTTGTCCCATTCCCGAGGGTCCATCGCGCGAATCTTGTCCGCGGACGGGAACGACTTCGACTCGAGGTACCGAGAGTAGCTGTCGCCAAAGCAGATCGTCCGGGTGATCGAGCTCGCGTCCGCCGTTTCGTCCTCCACCACCGCCACGCGCAGGCGCCGCATCGCTCTATCGGGACGGCTGACGAAGCGCTCGAGCAGGAACGGCGGGAGCAGCCGGTGGGCGGCATCGAACACATGCTTCGCGAACGCAACGTCGAAGGGCGTCTGGCCGGGCTCGACCGGTCTCTCAATCCACGCGCTGAGCAGCGGGTTCAGCACGAACACACGAAGCAAGGTGACGGATTTGGCCGAACCGTCCTGAAGTTCCGACAGCGTATCGTCCAGCATCCGCTGTAGAACCGGTATGTAGTCGTTGACGTTGACGTCCGATTTCGAGATCAGGAACGCGTAGCCCCCCACATTGAACGTTTTCTCGTCAACCGTCATGGTTTCCCAAACCGCCAGCGTGAACGCGTTCAGTTCGGCGAGGGAGAGGGCGTCGTTCCGGGGGACGAGCGCGAAACAGAAGCCTGTGGTGTCGGGGTGGTTGAACGGGCAAAACCGCAGCCGGCTCCTGGGATCGTGTTCGAAGATGTCGGCCAGCCTGCGAAAGAGCGCTTGGGTTGCCCGGACACAGTTCGCGATCAACTCTCCATGACCATCGCGGGTCAACGGGATCACCGCCTGCGAGAGGTAGCAGCTCACCGCGGCCGCGCCTGATCGTGAGCCTTCGAGCGTCCACATCCCCAGGAACCCGCGGAAACCGTCCCGCCGGTCGCCGGCCAGATAGGGCGCCTCATACGCGATGAAGTCACGCGCCGCGTGGCTGCGGAAGAGGACGGCTCCGCAGGGATAGGGAACGTACCCGAATTTGTGCGGATCCAGCGCCATGGAGTCGGCATTGCGCAGAGAGCAGATCGCCCGGAAGACCTCCTCCTCGAGGGGGAAGCGCTCTCCTTGTTCCTCGAAGGGTAAGGGCTCGCCGTCCCTGTCCCGCGCCACTAGGGTCGCGAAGAACCCGCCCAGCGCGGCATCACAGTGGTGCCAGAAGCGGGGCAGCCCGGGATCTTGCCGGAGGTCGTGGAGTTCGTGCAGGGGGTCCACGGCGGCTTCTTCGGTCGTCCCGCACACGCTGGCGACCATGAGCACGTTCTGACCCTTCTCTTCCAGCTTTTCTCGCAAAGCGTGGAGGCTGAGGCGGATGCGGTTGTCGACGCCGGTTTGGAGCAGGGCCTCGGACCCCAGCCCTACGAGATCCATGGCCTTCTTCCAGCCGTAATGGCTGGTAACAGGAACCAGAACGACCGGCAGTTGCTCGAACTGGTCTCCGGTGAACGCCTTGTTGTACTCGGTCAGGAACCCTGCGAGACCAATTCTCTGAGCCGTACGCAGCTTCTCTTCGAATTCCCGGGCCAGACTCGAGGGCTGCGCCGCTGGTCCGCCTGCACCGCCTCTCATAGCCAACCAGCGTTTCACGGCTTGGTGCAGCGCCAGGACGCTGTCTACGGACAGGTTCCATAACTGCGCCGTGGAGAGGCCGGAGAAGCTGACTCGCTCGGTCCCGACGGCAAGCTCCAGCTCTCCCAGACCCGCGAAGTGAGGGCGCGACGTCACAAAAAGCCGGAGGGCGAGCGGAAAGAGACGCACGTTCCGGGCGATCCATAGGGCCTCCATGTTAGCCGTCGTGCCACCGCTGCACAGGTGCCCCCACGAGGGCCCGGCCGTGGCAAGCGCACCGTCCGCGCGATCGGGCTCCGGCACTATCTCGCCGAGCAACTCGGGATACCTCACCATCCGCGCAAGCGCCGCGACGTACTCGCGCTCCCGGCACACCGTTTCGGGCGCCACCTCCTGCACTACGTTGTTCTGGTTGTACAGCATCCCCGCGAAGTACCCCACCATTCCCGGAAGCGAGGGATCGCTGACGATGTGGGCCACCTGCCGCGGAGAGTAGAGTGGCGCCCCGCGCTTCAGCCCGGCTAGAATCTCGAACAACTCGTCGCGGAGGCGCGCTCGGGTGTGCACGAAGGCGGGATCAGTCTTCTCGTCCTCGCGGATCAGGCGCGGGTCTTCGGGGTGGAAGTTCCGTCTCCAGAAGACGTGGTCGCGCAGCACGTCTAGGATGAGTTGCTCCAACTCCCCGGCGTTCTCCCCGCGTGGACCCAGGAAGGCAGCGCTGTGCGCCAGACCGGGAGCGTGGGCGGAGATGGTCACGAGGCACCTCCGGAGCGGGGAAGATGATACGAGGGAAAGGTTTCCCGCAGCTCCTTCACCTCCCGCCACGCCTCCTCGGTCATGGGTTGCAGTCGACCTAGCGTCTCCACCAGCGACGCGGGCCGTGCCGGCAGTCGGCGGAACGCGAAGCTGCCCTGCTCCTGTTCGTGCTTGCCGGCACGGTAGCGGTGAAACAGGTGGAGGCAGGCGTTCAGGTGGCTGAGGCGGAGGACTTCGGGATCGAACCAGGTCAGCAGGACCACGGGAAGCAAGTAGCCCCGCTCGCGGAGATCGGCGAAGAAGCGAAGCCCGGGCGAATCACGCATCGTGGTCCACGATGCATACGGGGTGTGCGTGTCCAGGATGATTCGCCTGACATCAGCCATCCCGTTGCCCTCGTTCTCGCTGGGCAACGAGGAGCCGGCGATGACGGTGGACGTACCTGCCGCAGGAGGCAGGACTGGACAACTGCGTAGTTCAGCGGGGGGATGGGGATCGCCCGGTATGTCGCGGATGCTTGCACTCAGGCCCGCAATCCTGGTAATGACGAGTGTAGTCATGATTACCTCCTCCGGATGATGTTGCCGAGCTCATCTATAGATGCAACCGGAGCTTGAGGGCGCCGTCCGACGGATTTCTCCGTCCATGCCTGTTTCCACCGTCGTCCAGACGACGCCTCGACCCGGGCTGACCCTCAGCAGGATGAGCGGCTTCATTCGCCACCCGAGACCGTCCAACCCGTCCGCATCTCAATGAAGGGCTTCAACATCTTGTCGCGCAGGACACCGAGTTCCGCTATGGCGCGTTCTTCGCCGTCCTCGAACGCAGCCTTGAGGCGGACCAGGTCATGCTCGATTTGCCGACTCCTTGCCACTGCCTCTTCGAATCCCTCCCGGGTATAACAGAGGTGCAGGATCTGCAGCGCGTTCTCAAGCTCCTCATCCTCATCGGCCCCATTTACATAAGCGTCGAACGCAGCCTTCAACTCCTCGGTCCATTCCTGCGACGCTTCGAACGCACGAACCTGCCTGGCCAGCGCGCCCAAGCGAGAGCCAGGGCCCGCCAGCTCCTCGCGGCTATGAAAACGAAGCAGTGTTTCACCTGCCAACTGCAATTGTGCGACCGACCGCCGCCAAACTTCCGGAAACCCCGCCGGGGGCGAGGAGAGATGGCAGCTGACCACCAGCTTGCTTCCGGCCAGCCGGTCGTCTAGGCAGTTCGTCAAATCCTCGATGAGGTGGTCGGTTGTTCGCTGAGGGTCATCACGTGGGTACCGCGAAGTGTTGGTTGCCTGATCCACCCGGTATCCACGGATCAGCACGAGCGAGCGCTCGGTGCCGTCACTGTAAACGACCCACGGCTCATGGGTATCCTTCCGCCCCCAGCCCCACTCCGCGACGAATTCATCCGCATGGGCGTTTCCCTGTTCTTCCGGGAGAAGCCAACGAGTAAGGACGGATACGATACGGTGCATTTTCAGAACTCTCCCCGAGGGCGGCGACCGAGAGCCATTATGGCCGAGGTGAGGCTCAACTTTGAAATTTGGTCCTGAATGTAGTGCTGTACGAGCGAGTACGGAATGAATTTCACGTCCGAATCAGACCGCGGGATGCCGCGCCCCGAGTCCACCACGACGTAGGGGACGGCGTCGCAGATATTCTTCAGGAAAGTGGGTGCTTCAACGCCGAAGAGGCGATGCACCCCATCCAGGATACCCTGGTGGATGATAACCATCTCCGCCTGAACGTCAACGTACTGTGTATCGGCCCCGGTGATCCAGTGACTCCTGACGGCGCCGTCCCTGGCGCGGCTGACTACGAACCGCCGCGGGGGGGAAAGTGATGAAGCGCTCGTCTCCCGCGCCGCGGGGGCGGTTCCGCCAATCGCGTAAAGTGGCTCCTCCTTGTCGTTCACGCGGAGGTGCGTACAGATGAACACGTTGGCGGCCCCGGCCACCTCGAGCCGGGTCGGTGGCGCCTCCGCGCCGCTGATGTAGGAGTAGACCTTTCTCAGGTTTTCGGAGTCGTTGTCGTTCACGCGCTCGGACGCATGCTCGGCCAAACGTTCGTCGATGACGATCACCCGAAGCAGGCCAGCCTCGACCATCTGCCACGGCAACGGCCAATGTTGCCGCATGGCTTCCGGTTCGTTCTCGTCGGGAAAGGTTGGCGAGAAAATCGGCACGAAATCCGCCGAGGCCTTGTCGAGCACCATGTAGGCATGGCGCTGTTGAAGCAGCGGTGGCATGGATTCATCATCCTGCCGGCTACAATTGAGAAACGACCTCACCACGCCCTCTCCCCCCGTTCCATGCCGATCGTAGATGACCAGCCGCCGCCCACAAACATCCGGAGGGGGGGTCGTGCGGAATTCGACCGGATTGTCTCTCACCGGGAAATCGAACACTGCGCGGGACCATCCCTTTTCGGAGGCATGCGGGTCGGTTCCCTGCGCGCGAAGCTCCAGGTGGAGAAGGAGGAGCACCCTCTCAGGGTTCTCCCCATCGCGAAGGAAACGTTTCGTCACCCATGTCCTCCAGAGCGCACTGGTGAACTTGCTCACCTCCAGGGGATCGGATGCGTTCCGGAACAGCGTTTGGATGATCTCGTCCAACGTCTCTGCGACAACCGCCCGGCCTCGTTCGTGTAGCGCCCGGATCGGGGCGATTCCTGCGGCATCGGCGCCGGTGATCAGCACGCGAAACGGAAGTTGCGAAAGAAGCGGTTCCAGGGTTTCAAGATCTCCCATCGACGGATGCACCTGGATCAGGGCGAACTTGAACCTGGACGCGTGTTTTGCCAAGTGCTTCTGCAGCGAGGAAAGAGAGTCGAAGATCCAGATTCCTCGCAGGTGGAGCAGGTTCCTCGGTGTCTCGTCCATGACACCCGCAGCTTCCGGCGCTACGATGCATACGAGCTGCGCGCGCAGCATCTTGAAGCGATATCGAAGAATCCTGTCTTTTCCCAAGACGAGGGTCAGGGCGTCCTTGAGACCCTTCTGTGAGTTGGTGTCGCTTCCGCGCAGGAGGTTCGCACAGATCCGCATCTCCGCGAGACCCCAGTTCGCCTTTTTCAGGCTGCCGTTTTCCTCGATCAGATCCTCATTCCGTATCTTGTCGAACCTTTCCTGGAAAACCCTGAGGTACCTGTACAGTTCGCGGTCCGTGCTGGCGTCCCACAGGTTCGTGGTCAGCTCGACCGTGTGGTGATCCGGATCCTCGTCGACGCCAGGGGGATCGACGTGAAGCCTAACCTCGATCGTCGCCTCGGCGCCCTGCGCAAGAAGTTGAGTCTTGTGGTGTTTCGCCACATTGCGCACGAAGTTCTCCAGCAGGCCGTATACGGCAAGGTCACCCTGCGCTCCCGGCAGCGCCACCTCCACGTCCACCCGTTGATGCATCACGGGCCTGAGCCATCGCTTGTCCCCAGGTTCAGCCGCGGCTTGCAGCGATCCGTAGGGGAACGTATACGGAATCGTGGTAGGATAGGTGAACGTGGCCACTTCCCCCTCTCCGGCCCCGCTGTCTTCGTAGGTGACGCCGAGCTCGGTTCCCCGGATGCTCACGTGGAATTGCAGGCCACACGGCGTGCCATCGATGACCACCCCCTCGTGGTTCACCCGATACCCGACTCCCTCGTTGCGGGCAAGGTTGTCGGAAAGCAGTGTGTTCTGAATGAGGGAGAGCATTACTTCGCGATAGAACAGCGCAGAGCGGGTGGTCGTAAGCGGCTCCGTGGTCAGCTCCGCCAGGAAGTCACCCTTTCTCTGGATCAGGTAGTCGAGACGCCGTTTCAGCTGTGACGCCACGTTGAAGTGCTCGATGCCAGCTGTGCCCCCAAGTCTCCTGTGAATTGCCTCCAGCGTGGACCGGGGAGTCACATGCGAACCGAGGTTGTGCGACAGGTTGCGAGACATGATCGCAGCCACCGCGAACTTGCGGGACTGCTCGTGGGTCTTCTGCGTATGCTGCTGAAGGTAGCTCGCGCGGTTCCTCAGAGTGAGCAGTTCCGCCAGCAGGGCGTCGTCGATGCGCGTATTGTCCGTGACGTGGACGATGAGACCGCCGGCGGAGACCTCCTTGTCCTGCTCCAGCGAGTCGCGCGAGGCATAAAGCCTCACTTCCGGGATGTCGCGTGCAACGAACGCATTGAACGTGAGCACCTTGATCAGCTTGATGACGAGCTCGTCGTCGAGGTTCCAGCCATCGTTGCGGCGAAACACCGCTAGGGACGCGAACACCCGCTGAAAATCCTTCAGGATGCGATCGAGCTCGTCGGTGAACGGTTCCGACGACTCTCCGGGTGCATCGTTGAACAGCCAGGTACGAAGTTGGCTCGATACCTCCTCCAGATCTTGATTATTGATGGAAAGATACTGTCCGTACTCGAACTCTTTCTGGAAACGCAGCTCGCGGACCGCCCGAGCCAGGAGCGGTGTCGCGGCATCCTCGAGCCAGATTCGGAACGTAGGATTGAGGATGGTGTCGGGCAGAGTCACCGTGAGCTGCTCCACGCTTCCGTCCCTTCGCAGGCGCACGGTCAGTGGCGCGGAGGCTTCTGCTCGGCCGTTCAGGCGCTTGACCACGACGCAGGCTTTGTCGGGTAGTTCCCGGAACAAGAAGTTGGTGACCTTGAACCCCTCCACGAACTGCAGCGAGAGAGCGTAGTACAGGAGAAGTCGGCGGCTCGCGTCCCTGTCTTGGAAGAAGACGGGCACGTTCCGCGTCCAGTTCCCAGTCACCAGGTCCCACTGGAGAAAAAGAACCGCGGCGGGATTCCGGATGGCGCCATAGTTGAGAAGCGACTTCGTGTCACCCTTCCAGACTCGGAACTGTTCTTTGGAATTGTGTCGCGTTGGAACGCGGACGTCCATGAATAGCCTACGGATGTCTACCGAAGCGGCCGGCGTGACGCCAGGCGAATCAGAGGTATCCGCTTCGCCGCACGGAAGCCGATGATGCAGAACGTAGAGCTTCAAGCGGTCCTTGACCGTCAGCTCTGCATTCAGGTTCAGGCCACCAGCCAGCTTCTGAAGCGTCCGCCGGAGGCCGGAGTTGACGCTCTTCGCATCCGCGCTGCCCTTCTTGCGCTGCTTCGAATCCTGTTCGTGGTAGGGGAAGATCGAAAAGATGCGCAGGGCCGCGGCTTCCAACCAATCATCCGGCTTGATGCGGGTGCTGTACTCGACGCAAAGAGAGGGGATGGGGCGTAGGGAGTCGTCCCGGCGAGGTCCCTCCCCAGCGGGCGGAGGACAGAGCCGGAAGCCAAGCTCCTGCAGTCGTTCGACCGCGGGCGCAACTCTCGCCGCGGTGACCGGCCGGTAGGTCCGCCAGCCGCGGTCCGCGAAATCTTGGAGCGCCCGGCGGATGAACGAGAGGTATTTCAGTCGTTCGTCCTCCTCGTGCAACGTATGCAGGTCCTCCACCTCCTCGAACGAGTGCGACCAGCACGCGTGGTCTCCGCCCATCTCGGAGATGACCACCATGCCACCCGTACGCACCAGCTCTCTGCTCTGCGCAATCCCCTCATTCCAATCGTCAAGGTGGTGGAGCAGGAGAAACAACAGGCAGACGTCGAACGGCTCGGTGGCGGTAGGCCCGTATTCGGACAGGGACTTCTGGATCAACTCCACCCTGATTCGCCTCCGGCAGCCGGCGTCTTCAATCTCAAACGATGTCGGGACCGCCTCAGCGCCCCACTCGGGGGGGGCAGGGAGGGAGGGAGCATAGGTGAGGGGACCGTCGGGCATCGCTGCGGCAAGCTCCCGGTACAGGCGGGAGAGCATCGCCGGGCTCGTGTCGATCCCGACCAGTTCGATCGTCGTGGGGCCGTCGCCCTCGTGGGCGAAGACGCGGCTGAGCAGGAGGGCCGTGAGCCAGCCACCCCCGATCCCGGCATCCAGGATCCTCCAGGTTTTTCGTACGGCTCCGCATTCGTCGCGCAACAGACGCAGGAGCAGCGAGAAAAGGTCGTCCGCGAGTTTCCGCCGAGTTTCAATGGAGTCGGTCGGATGCACAAGCCGCTGGTAGCAGTCGACTCCCTCGGGTGTGTGCGAGGTGACCCCTCGCTTCGTTCGCACGGCGCCGACAAGCGGCGTGACGTCCGTACTCATCGTTCACCCGAGCCGGCGGCGGGCGGGTTCGCCACGGCGGAATCGAGGGCGGCGACGAGGCGCCCGTTCTGGAAGCGGGCCAACACCCAGGTGCTTCTCGAATTCCCGTCCGGACCGATGGAGATTTTCCCGCTGGCCGTCTCCACCTGCGAGAAAGACCGCAGCGTCCGCTGGACCTGTTCAGGGTCGGTGGTTCCCGCCCGAGTGATCGCGTCGGCCAGCAGCTTCATCGTGGTGTAGCCGAATGCCGCGTCGTAGTTAGGCATTCCTCCGAACCGCGCCCTATAGGCGGTGATGAACGAATGGGTGACCGGGCTCACCTGTTGGTTCAAAGTGTAGGACGGAACGGCCACCACTACGCCCTCCAGCAGCGCTGGCGTGAGCTGACCCCGGTCCGCAGCCATGGCAACGTCGTGCACGCCGAGGATCCGCGACGTCTGCCGAAGCCCGCTCTCGTCCACCGCCCGCAGGAGCGCGGGCATGTTGTTATAGTATCCGATCAGGATGATCAGCTCCGGCTGCATGCTTCTGACCCTGACCATCACGTTCCGGATCATGGCGAAATCGTCCCCGGTAAACGATTCGGCTGCAACTGACGTGGCGCCCATCTGTCTGAGTCCCGGAGTGAGCACTTCCTGCGCGAGGCGCTGGAACGCCGGGTTTTCCTGAAAGATGATGGCAACCTTCTTGGGTTTGAGGGTGCTGGCGTGTGCGAGCAGCATATCCCCCTCTTCGTGGATCCCCGGGTAGATGCGGAAAACATTGTCGGCGTTCGCGGGAATCGACTCGTCCATGGCGAAGACGAACTGGAGGACGCCGGCGCGCTCCGCGACGATGGGCTTGACCGCCAGGCTCACCCCAGTCATGGAGGTGATGAGGAAGGAGGCGCCGCTCGTGCTAATAAGCTTCTGCGCCGCCGCGGCGCCGTCCGCCGGCTGCCCCCTGCTGTCCTCGAAGACGATTTCGAGGCGGCGCCCCAGGATCCCCCCGTTCGCGTTGATCTCCGCTACGGCGAGTTGCATCCCTCGCTGCTCAGACTCTCCCAGGAAGGAGACCGGCCCGGTAAGGGGCAGGACAGCCCCGACCCGGATTTCCGGGCCGCCGGACGATGTCGGCCGGCGTGCGAGCAGGATGCCGAGCACGAGCACCGCGGCCAGAACAGCCGCGCCAATGATCCAGCCGGTCTTGCGTTTCATCTTGACCTCGACGTGCTGGAGGAAGGATGGTCGACCGCTGTGTCGCCGATGCGTTCCCAGTAGAGGTCCAGGAATCCCTCTGGCTTGTGCAGCCAATCCTGGGGGTGATCCGTCTGGCGTGCCGTTCTCCCGGCGACGAGGACTACGGCGCGGCTGGCAACGCGCAATGCTCCCGTTACGTTCTGCTCGACGAGAAGGACTCCCAGACCCGCTTCGCGGGCGAGCGCCGGCACCGCGTCGAGAATACCGTGGGCCACAGCCGGAGCGACCCCAGCGGAAGGCTCGTCCAGGAGGAGCACACTGCGGCACCGGACCAGGGCCATCGCCACAGCCAATGCCTGGCGCTCGCCCCCCGAGAGCAATCCGGCGCGAACATCGAGGCGTGTCCGCAACACGGGGAAGATTTTGAGGGCCAGTAGGCGCCGCTCGCCCGCCGGCGTGAGCGCATCGCCGGCAGGACCGATCGTCAGGTGTTCTCGTACGCTGAGGCTCGGGAATATCCGTCCCCCCTGCATTGCGTACGCAAGACCCAGTCTGACGCGCTCATGGGCAGGCAAGGCCGTGACGTCGCGCCCATCCAGACACACGCTCCCCCGGCGGGGTGTCAAAACGCCGGCGGCCACGTGCAGCAGTGTGGACTTGCCTGCGCCGTTCGGTCCAAGCACGGCAACGATCTCGCCCCTACCCACCTCGAGCGTGATGCCGTGCAGCACCTCTTTCTGCCCGAAGCCGGCATGTATCTCCCGGATGCACAGCCCGGTGCTCACGGCAACGCCTCCATGCCCAGGTACGCGGCACGCACCGTGGCGTCCCGCAGCACTTCGTCCGAAGTGCCGGAGAGGCTAATCCGTCCTGCTTCCATGAAGCAGACCCGATCTGCCACTTCAGCCACTACACCCATGTCGTGCTCAATCACCACGACTGTGGATCCTTCATTCGCGATCTTCCGGATCGTGCCCAGCAGTTGTGGCACCAGGTGGGGAGCGACACCCGCGGCAGGCTCGTCCAGCAGCAGCACGTCGGCTCTCGCCGCCAGGAGGCGGGCGAGCGCAACGAGTTTCTGCTGTCCAAACGATAGGTTCCCTGCCAACTCGTCCGCGCGGACGTGCAACCCTACGGATTTAAGCAGAGACGAGGCCCGTTCCTTGAGGCTCTCTTCCTGGACGCGAACGCTCCGCCGCCACAAGATCGCCCGCCAGACGCGCTCTCCCGATTGGCCGGGGAACGCCGCGAGCACGTTGTCGAGCACGGTCATCCGCCCGAAGAGCCGTACGTCCTGGAACAGTCGACCGATCCCCAGCCGTGCCACCTTCCAGGGAGCGAGTCCGTCCAGCCGTTGTCCGTAACAGCGGATCGCCCCGGCGTCCGGGCGTAGGTAGCCGCTGATGAGGTTGAACAGCGTGGTCTTGCCCGCCCCGTTCGGCCCGATCAGTGCGCTGACGCGGCCGGGCGCGAAGCGGAGGGATACGTCGTTGACGGCGTCGATTCGACCGAATGACTTCCGGATCCCGATCAACTCGAGCGGCATCATGCGAAGCGGTACTCGCCGATGAGCCCCTGAGGACGGAAGCGCATCAGCAGGATTATCAGCAGGCCATAGATCACCTGCCGGAGGTTGGCGGCAACGGCATCGGGGAGGCCGAGGAAACGGAGCGCCTCGGGAAGAGTCACCATGAGCGCGGTGCCGGCGAGGGGGCCGGAGAAGTTGCCCGCCCCTCCGATGACGAGGATGGACAGGATAAAGACGGACTCGAGCAGGGTGAAGCTCGTTGGATCCACATAGCGGAGTTGGCTGGCGAAGAGTGCGCCGGCGACCGCGGCGAAGCCGCTGGCCAGGGCGAAGGCCGAGACTTTGAACACGGTCACGTTCTTCCCCAGGGCAGTGGCGGCGACCTCGTCTTCCCTGATTGTCTTGAGCGTACGTCCGTAAGGAGAATGTCCCACCAGGTAGAGCAGCCCCCCACACCCGGCCGACACGGTTCCCGTGAAGAGCGCCAGCGTTGCAGGCGAGTCGATCACGATCCCGAAAAGCGTGGGACGGGGAATTCCCGAAATGCCGTACGGCCCGTGCGTGAGGTCCACCCAATTGTAGAGAACCGCGAAAACGACGGCCTGGAATCCGAGCGATGCCAGGACGAAATAGTCACCGCGCAGGCGGAGCGACGGGAGAGAGATCGCGAAGCTGAGGAGAAGGTTGAGCGTGACCGCAAGGATCACTGCCAGCCAGAAACCGGCCCCCAGGTTGACCATGCTGAGGGCGCTCGTGTAGGCGCCCAGCCCGAAGAACGCGGCGTGACAGAGCGAGAGCAACCCTGCGTATCCCACGAGCAAGTTCAGAGACCACGCCAGGATCGCGTAGATGCCGAGCATTATGAGAAGGTGGAGAAGGTAGCTCATGCGGCAGCCTCCTCAATACGGCGGCGGCGGCCCAGCAGGCCTTCCGGACGGAGGAGAAGAACGACCAGGAGCATCACGAACGTGACGGCCTCCTGCCAGCGTGCCCCGCCCTGCCACACGGCGAGGCTCTGAAGCGTCCCGAGTGCCAAGGCTCCCAGGACTGCGCTCTCGAACACACCCAGTCCGCCGAGGATGACCGCCACGGCTGCATTCAGCACTGCGGAAAGCCCCATGTGTGGGCCGAGCCCCGCGTCGAGGGAAAGCAGAATGGACGCGATCGCGGCCACGCCCGATCCCACGCCGAACACGACCGCCCGAATATGCGCCGGATCGATGCCCGCCGCTGACACCAGTTCGGGATCGTCGCGCATGGCCCGCAGCATCCTCCCCCACGAGGAGCATCGCAACGCGACAACCAACGCAGCGAACACACTCAGGAACACGATCACGGCCACGACCTGCACCTCCGTCAGGATCAACTCGCCCACCCTGAACGTCTCCTGGGCTTCCGCCCCAAGCACCCTAGTCTGATTTCCATAGACCAGAGCGATGAGGTTGACCACGACGATGTAAACCCCGACCGAGCTGAGCAAGTGGATTGACGGCGAAGCACGTCGTCGGTGCAACGGCGCATGCACGGCTTTCTCCACCCCAATCCCCAGCGCCCCCGCTGCGACGACCGTGAGGACGGACGCGGCAGAGAGGGGAAGCTTCCAAACCACCAAGAACGTATAGATGAAATATCCGGCCGCAGCGTAGACCGCCCCGTGCGCGATGTGGAAGACCCGGGTGGTGTTGTAGATCAATCCGAATCCCAGTGCGAGCAGGGCGTAGACGCAGCCCGTTACCCACCCGTTCACGATCGTTTGCAAGAAGAGCATGCGGCGATTCTGCTGGAATGCGACCGCTCCCAACGGACTGACGGTGACCTCACGAAGTAACACCCGGACGAGTTAGCACGAGTTAGCAGACGCAGCAGATCGCGAGTTTACTTGCTCCGGGCTCTTCGGTTCAAAAACCGTTCGTCGAAGGTCACGATATCTCAACGATGGACGCGCTCGTCCTCCGCTTCGCGGAGGCGCCGCGTTACCCAAGGTAGGCGGCGCTCAGAGCGCCAGGGGAAGCGGTTCCTCGTCGGGCTCGGGGAGCGGGACCCGGGCGCCATGGGTGATCGGATGGGCGAGGGAATGCCGGGCGACCTCAGCGAGCACTCGGGGGTCTTCGATCCGCCTGCCAAGCCATCGCTCGGTCCAGTACCGGCCGATGGCCTCGGCGGTGCGACCGCGGCGCGGCAGCAGGTAGTCGCCCCGTCGCGCGCGTCCTAAGAGCACCTCGCGGAAGTTCGCCGGCCAGCGGGATTCCGTAGACGACGCGGGGCTGGCCATGCTGGAGAAGGAGGTCTGAGGGGAGCCCGATCTCGTCAAGCGCCGCGCGCACCTTCCGCAGTTTCGGGTTGACTCCCTCGCCGAAGATGCTGTTGACCTCTCGCCCGCGGTGATTGCGCGCGAGGAGGATCTCCATCGCCTCGACCGTCTCGGCGGAGAAGTGGTAGGAGCCGAAGCCAGTGGTCTGTCCGAGGCGTTCATACTGGATCTCCGCCCCAGGCGTCCCTTCGGCAGCCTCGGCTGGCATGCGCACACGATTGTACTGGCTCGGTGCATTTCCGTAGAGGCTGGTCGTCCCCAGCAGGACCAACTCGGGATCGCGCCGGACGGGTCTTCCGGCCATGGCAGAAGCAATTACGCTGGGGGTGTTCCGGTACTGGTCGGCGTAGGCGCGGACAACCTCGGAACTCGCCATCAACAACGATACCAACTTGCCGCCCAGTAGCGCATTGTAAGGGGCAACCGCGCCGCAGACGGTGATGTCCATCATGTTGACGCCTACGTGCTTGGCCTTCACGCGCCGCAGGATGCCCAGCAGCGCGCGAACGCCGCGCGGGTGGGCGAGCGCGCGCTCGAGGTCCGGCCCGCGTGCGCGCCGTAGTCCCGCCTCGCGCAGGTAGAACCGGATGGCGAGCAGATCGGCCAGCGCACGTGCCCGCTTGTACCGGAAGAGATGGGTTCGCGCCCGCGCCTCCCAGTCGGTGTCGTCCTGGACTTTTTTGTGCTCGTCCAGCTGAGGGAAGAGCCGGTGATCACGGCGCGCCTCCTCACTCAGCCCGCGGAGACGTGCGAGGACGGCGAGATCGGGCTCGGCGATCTGCTCCGCAGTCAGAACGCCCTCCGCCGCCAGATCGGCGCAGTACACGTCTCCGATCAGGTCATCCAGTGCGCGGAGCGCCCACCGCGCCCACGATTTGGGATCCTCTCGGACCGCTTGCAGAAAATTTTCTGCGGACCAGCCGATCCAGGTGTCACGTACACGCAACTGGACGATCGAGCTTCCGAGCGCACCAATTCCGATGACGGGGTGGTTCGGAGCGGCGGCGTCGCGGATCAGGAACGCGAGGTTCCGTCCGGGCGTGCTCTGGTAAACCGTGGTCCAGGTATGGCGGAAGTACCGCCATATCTGGGATAGGTCGAGCCCGGTGAAGCGGCAGTGCTCACCGCGCCGCGCTACCTGGACGTAGGGCCGGATTACCGCGGAGACCGCCGCACTTCGCTCCAGGCCGGGCGGCAGAGATCCGGCCCGTTCGAGTTCCCGGGCGAGCGTGCGGCCGTCCCGGATCAGGGAGAAGATGGAGTGCCATCCCGTCGGTCCCAGCCGGCGCCGCTCCATGGACTGGACGAAGGCGCGTGTCGCGGGCTGCGCGAGTTGGGCGTCGCGCTCGATCAGGTGGCCCGTGCGGACAAAGTCCTTGAACGCCTCCGGCGCGAGGGCGGTGGCATCGGGCGGACGTGTGCAAACCACGCCATCCTCCACGTAGTAGCACCACCCCATCGCACGCAGGTCGCAGAGGATCCCGACCAAGACGCGCAGGTGATCCGCGTGCGGGCCGGGAAGCCGTCGCACATGGGCCACGTAGCCGGCTGCGCCGACAGCCGGCTCTTCGACCGCCTGCTGCCGGAATTCGCCGATCTACGCGAGCCGGCCGGCCCCTCGCCGCTGGTGGCGCAGGCGCTGTGGCCGAAAGCTCGCCGCTCGCGGGACTGCCTGAAGATCAGCGCCTCACTCCACCGTCACGCTCTTGGCCAGGTTCCGCGGCGGGTCGACGTTGGTGCCGCGCAGCACGGCGATGTGGCAGGCCAGCTGCTGCAGCGGCACGCTGGCCAGGATCGGCGTCAGCGCGTCGAGCGCGCGAGGGATACGGATCACGTGGTCCACCCCCTCCCCCGCTCGAGGTTCGTCCCGGCTCGAGACCCGGTCTACGGGCGCGGCGCATTCACCAGGTTGATGGCGAAGGGGCCGGTGCCGTGGAGCTGGATCACGGTTTCGCCCCGCGCGCCGCCGAAGTGCGGCATCTGGGGAGGGATGTAGAAATAGTCGCCCGCCCCGTAGGTGTGCAGGCCGCTCTCGTCGGCGCGCTCTCCCATGGCCAGCAGGAAGGTGCCCGAGAGCACCGTCAGGTTCTCGGCGGCGGGGTGCCAGTGGGGCGGGAAGCGGTAGCCGTCCGGGAAGCTGAGGCGCATGGTGTACGGGCCCGCCTGCGCCGGGTTTCCGTCGACCACGGCCATCTTCATCCCCGGCGCGAAGCCGGGGATGTTGGCGTCGGCCCAGGTGAGCGAGCTGTTCGCCACCATCCGCATGCCGCCGGCCGGCGGCGCCGGCTGTTGCTGGGCCGCGGCGTGGACACCGGTCAGCACCAGCGCCGCAGCCGCGAGCGTGCACGTCATCCCGCGCATACGCACCTCCCTCGGGTTCGGGTTGCGCGTCGGAAGCAGGCGGGCACGTCCGGGGGGCTCGCCGTCCTGCTCCCGGAGTGGACAGCGAACCAAGGTGCGTCCGGCCAGCCCGGACAGCAACACTTTCGACCGAAGGGCGGGACGAAGCCCCTGCGACACGACCGGTCACGGATACCTTGACATTCGACAACAGGACCACTAGCCTGGCCTTTGTTGTCGGATGACAAGGTATCCTGCCTACCGGGAGCTCTCCGATGTCAGAGACGACTCGCGAGCGGCCTCGCCGCCCGTGGCGCGGGGCGGCGGCCGCCCGCCTGCTGCGGGGCACCCTTCTCGCCGCCGTCGCCGCCTGCGGGCCGGTCGGCGGACCCGCTCCCGCCGCGCACGGCGTGGAGTACCGCGGCGGCCGCTGGTTCGACGGCACCCGCTTCGTGCCGCGCACGATGTACGTGGTGGACGGCGTCTTCCGCTCCCGGGCGCCGGCGCGCGTGGACTCGGTGGTGGACCTGGCGGGCGGGTACGTGGTGCCGCCGTTCGCGGACGCGCACCAGCACCTCCTCGACCCGCGGATCGGCCCCACCGTCGCCGCGTACCTGCGCGACGGGATCTTCTACGTGAAGGACCAGGGGAACGCGCCGATCATGCGGCGCCTGATCGACCCCGCGCTGAACCGCCCCACCTCGATCGACTACATCAGCGCCAACCAGGCGTGGACCTCTCCCGGCGGGCACCCCGTGGAGGTCATCCGGCGCGGCGTGGCGATGGGCGGGCCGATCGCGGCGTTCATCCGCGACAGCCTGGACCCGGGGACAGTGATGCAGGTGGACACCCGCGCCGACGTCGAGCGGCGCTGGCCGTACTTCCTGGCCGGGCGCCCCGACTTCGTGAAGGTGCACCTGCTCCGCTCGGAGGACTACGCGCGGCTGCGAGCCGACCCGCGCGCCGAGGGGAACCGGGGGATGGATCCGGCGCTCGTCCCGGAGATCGTCCGGCTCGCGCACCGCGCGGGGCTGCAGGTCTCCGCGCACGTCTACACCGCGCAGGACTTCCGCAACGCCCTCGAGGGCGGCGTCGACCAGATCGCGCACCTTCCCGGCGGGCGCGGCGACGCCGCTCCCTTCCTCCTCACCGACACCGACGCGGCGCGCGCCGCGGCCCGCCACGTCACCGTCGTCACCACGGTGACCCAGCACGGCGACAGCGCGCTGACCGACCGGCTGATCCGGGACCAGTACACGCACAACATCGACGTCCTGCGCCGCCACGGCGTTCCCCTCCTGCTCGGCAGCGACAAGTTCGGCGGCACGGCGGCCATCGAAGCCGCAGCGCTGGCCCGCTCGGGGCTGTTCGGCAACCTGGAGCTCCTGCGCATGTGGAGCGTGACCACGCCCCGCGCCATATTTCCCGCCCGGCGGATCGGCGCGCTGGCCGACGGCTACGAGGCCAGCTTCCTGGTACTCGCCGCCGACCCGCTGGCGGACTTCCGCGCCACCCGTACGATCGTGCTGCGCGTCAAGCAGGGCGTGCCGATCCGCCTGGCGCCGTAGGTTCCATCGCACGACCAAGCAAGTAGTCCCAAGTCCTGAGTCCTAAGTCCTAAGTGATTAAATTCAAGCAAGATGCGGGGCTCGTTCACCCAGGACTTGGCGACTCGGGACTTAGGACTTAGGACTTGGGACTTAGAACTTGGGACTTAGAACTTGGGACTTAGGACTCAGGACTTAGGACTCAGGACTTAGGACTCGTGAATCCGGCAGAACTTCTGAGCACCTGCCTGGGATATACCACCGCTTTCGCGAAGGGCGCCGCCATGGGTGAAGCCGTCGATCTGCTGCAGGGCACGCTCGACCTCCTGATCCTCAAGACGCTGGCCCTGGGGCCGCTGCACGGCTGGGGGATCTCCAAGCGCGTGCGCCAGCTCTCCGAAGACGCGCTGCAGGTGCACCAGGGATCGCTCTACCCCGCGCTGTACCGGCTGGAGGACCGGGGGTGGATCGAGGCCGAGTGGGGGACCTCGCCCGAGGGGCGCCGCGTCAAGTTCTACCGCCTGACCGACGGCGGCCGGCGCGCATTCGCCGACGAGCGGGCGAGCTGGCGGACGTTCGTGGCGGCGGTGGAGCAGGTGCTCCAGGCTACCTGAGGCGCGCCATGGAAGCACTCCCGCGGTGGCTGCGCCGCCTCTCGCGCCTGGCGCACAGGCGGCGCCTGGAGCGCGAGATGGACGACGAGATGCGCTTCCACGTGGAGATGGAGGCCGCGGAGCTCGTGCGCGAGGGGATGCCGCCGGCCGAGGCCCGCCGCCAGGCGCTGCTCCGCTTCGGCGGCGTGGAGCGGTTCAAGGAGGAGGCGCGCGACGCCTGGCCGCTGCGCGGGGCCGAGCGCGTGCTGGCCGACCTGCGCTACGCGCTGCGCTCCCTGCGCCGCGCCCGCGGCTTCACCACGGCGGCGGTGCTTGCGCTGGCGCTGGGGATCGGCGCCAACGCCGCCGTGTTCGGCACCGTGGACTCCATTGCCTTCCGCCCGCTGGCCGCGCGCGCGCCGGAGGAGCTGGTGGCGCTCTACGGCGTGCAGGGCGAAGCCGGGCTGCTGAACTTCTCCTGGCCCGCCTTCCAGGACTTCCGCCGCGGCGCCGCCGCCTTCTCCGACCTCGCGGCCTTCACCGAGGGTCCGGTGAGCCTGGGCGGGCGGACCGAGCCCGAGATCGCCTGGGCCGTGCACGCGAGCGACAACTACTTCACCCTGCTGGGGGTGAAGCCGGCGCTGGGTGCCTTCTTCGGGCCGGGCGACCTGGATGCGCCGGTGGTGGTGCTGAGCCACGCGCTCTGGCTGCGGCGCTTCGGCGGCTACCCCGACGTGGTGGGGCGCACGCTGCCCGTGAACGGCACCCCCTTCACCGTGGTGGGCGTGGCACCCGCCCAGTTCACCGGCACCCGCCTCTTCACCTACGAGCCGAGCGTGTGGCTCCCGGCGGGGATGCACGCCAATACGATCCCCGGGAGCGCGGGGCTGCTGGCCAGGCACGACGCGGCGCGCTTCATCCTGCTGGGGCGGCTGCGTCCCGGGGTGACGCCGGCCCGGGCGCGCGCCGGCGCCGACGCGGTGGCGCGGCGGCTGGCGGCAGAGC
Organism: Longimicrobium sp.; assembly: GCA_036377595.1. Taxonomy (NCBI): domain Bacteria; kingdom Pseudomonadati; phylum Gemmatimonadota; class Longimicrobiia; order Longimicrobiales; family Longimicrobiaceae; genus Longimicrobium; species Longimicrobium sp. Next base: position 57,933 of record DASUYB010000088.1, read on the forward strand.
ATCCCGAGCTGTACCGGGGGCTGCGCACCCGGCTGGTCTCCAACCGGACGCCGATCAACCCCTGGCTGGCGCCCCCCGCGCGGATCGCCGCCGCCGCGCGGATGGTGCTGCTGGGCGTGGCGCTGGTGCTGCTGATCGCCTGCGCCGACGTGGCCATCCTGCTGCTGGCGCGCATGACGGTGCGCCGCCGCGAGATGGCGATCCGGCTGTCGCTGGGCGCCTCGCGGAGGCGGCTGGTGCAGCAGCTGCTCACCGAGAGCGTGGCGCTGGCCGCCCTGGGTGCCGCGGCGGCGCTCCCCGTGGCCTGGCTGGCGATGCGCGGCGTGCAGCGGCTGTTTCCCCGCCTGGAGTACGCCTCCACCCTCCGCCCCGCCGCCGGCGCGCGGGTGTTCGCGTACGCGGCGCTGCTGGCCCTGGGCGCGGCCGTGGTGTTCGGCCTGGCCCCCGCGCTCCAGGCCTGCCGGCGGAGCCCGGCGCCCGGGCTGCGCGGGGGCGAGGCCGGACCCGGCGGGCGGAGGCCAGGGCTGCGCGAGCTGCTGGTGGTGGCCCAGGTGGCGCTCTCGGTGCTGGTGCTGGTGAGCGCGGGGCTCTTCCTGCGCAGCCTGCGCCAGGCGCGCTCCCTCGACCCCGGCTTCGCGGTCGACGGCGCGCTGGCCTTCACCCTCGACCCGCGGCTCGCGCCGGCGTACGACAGCGCGCGCAGCCGGCTCGTCTACGCGCGCGTGCTGGGCCGGCTGGCGGAGCTCCCCGGCGTGCGGGCGGTGGGGCGCGCGGCGTCGGTGCCGCTGGACGGGAACAGCGCGGTGGTACGGGTCTTCGCCGACGGCGCGCCGGCCGATCCGGAGCGCGCTCCCGTGGCCGAGTACATCCTTAGCGGGCCCGGCTGGTTCCGCGCGATCGGCACCCCGCTCGTGGCGGGACGCGACTTCGTGGCGGCCGACACCGGCGCCCGCAGCGAGCCCGTGGTGGTCAACGAGGTGCTGGCGCGCCGGCTCTGGCCGGGGGAGCCGGCGGTGGGGAAGCGGCTGCGCCTGGATTCGGCCGCGGGTCCGCCGCTGGAGGTGGTGGGCGTGGCGCGCGCGTCGAAGTACCGCGCCCTCGGCGAGGCGCCGCGCGCGGCCGTCTGGCGCGACCTGGACCGCGCCGCGCGCTCGCGCAGCACCGTGGTGGTGCGTGCCGCCGGCAACGAGGCCGCGCTCCTTCCCGCGGTGCGTGCCGCGGTGCGCGAGGCCGACCCCGCGCTTCCCCTGATCGGGCTCGGCACGCTGCGCGAACGCGTGTCGGTGGCGTACGCCGCGGTGCGGAGCGGTGCCTCGGCCGCGCTCGGCTTCGGCGTCCTGGCCGTGCTGCTGGCGGCCTCGGGGATCTACGGGGTGGTCTCCTACGACGTCACCCAGCGCCGGCGCGAGATCGCCATCCGGATGGCGCTCGGCGCCGGGCGGGCGGCGGTGGTGCGCCTGGTGGTGGGGCGCGCGCTGCGGCTGGCGCTGGCGGGCACGGTGCTGGGATTGCTGGGGGCGGTCGCCGTTCCCACCGGGATCGAGCGCATGCTCTTCGGCGTCTCGCGCACCGACCCGCTCGCGCTCGCCGCCTCGGTGGTCCTCTTCTGCGCGATCGCGGCGCTGGCGGCGTTCCTCCCGGCGCAGCGGGCGGCGCGCCTCGACCCGATGCGCGTGCTGCGCCTGGAGTAGACGAACACCGTCGTGCCGGATCCCGGAAAACAACGGGCCTCACGCGGAGACGCGGAGAACTGCGGAAGACGATGACCGCGGTTCTCTCCGCGACTCCGCGTGATATAAAATCCAAAAACAACAGGTCTCACGCAGAGCAGCAGAGGCAGCTGAGGTGAGTTCTCTGCTGCCTCCGCTGCTCTGCGACGGCAGGCGCATTGCGCCGTGATGCACCGTCAGCGTATCGCGTCATAGTCACTGCGTGGGTTCGGAACCCGGGACGAGATCGAGCACGACGCCGGGTGGGCTGTCATGCCATGCGACGAGGGGAATGCCGAGTTCCCGGAGGGCGATAGTTCGCACCCTTCAAACGGTTTCCTTAATCGCGACGGCATCCTCGTCCTCTCGGGCCGAATGGCGTCGCGACTCGGCCAGTACCATTCCTTCACGAAGCCAGCGGCGCACAGCGGCCCAATCCTCAGGCCTTCCCCGCGCTCATGAAGGACGACCTCGCACGCAAATCGCCTGTACTTTGGGCGCAAGGCTCTCGAACATTCTCCTGGGCCTTGGACATGCGGTAGAATGGCATCCACTCAGCCCGTTGTGGGAATTCTGATCGCGCATGGCTCTGAGGTACTTGCAAAGACGCGCCGAGTTGAGCGCGAAGTCCCCCGGCGTGTACATGCCGCCGCACGCGCATAGGCATCTCGGCGTCAGCGTGCTTGCCGCCGTGTGCCTGCTCGTGTCGTGCGTCGCCCCCGCCTCCGCTCCGCTCGCGCTGACCGCTTCCCCGTCCGCCGAGGGAGTACGCGCCGCCGTTCGATCCGCCGTGGGCTACGAGCGCCTGCGCTCGCTCGGCAACGGGTTCGAGATCGTGGAGACGGATTCCGCGGACCGCGACACCGTCGTCTACCGCTTCGGACTGGAAGGCGAGTTGATGCGGCTGCAGGGCGGCGCACCGTCAGCCGATCTCGGGTTCGACGGCCGCTTCGCCTGGCAGGTGACCGCGCGCAGCCAGGGCGTGGCCGACCCGCTGTCGCAGCGCAACCGCGAGAAGCTGCTGACGCCGTTGTGGGTGCGCGGTGATTGGTGGCTGGACGAGCGGGCGCCGTTCGACTTCGCGACGGTGGATTCGCTCTCCGACGCCTCGCGGGTCGCGCTGTCGCTGAGGGCGCCCGGCGGCCTGGTGGGGAGCACCCTCTTCGTCGACCGCGCGACCTCACTGCCGGCGGAACTGGTGGTGGAGTACGAGCGCGGGCCCAACCGCATCGTCTACGGCGACTGGCGATCGGTGCTCGGGTTCCGCGTGCCTTTCCGCGTGATGGCGACGTACGCCGGCAGCACGTCCAGCCGCCGCGTCGTGGCCGTGCGCCCGCTGGCGGAGCCGGCGCGGACGGCGTTCGCGGTGCCGCCGCTGCCGCCCGGTATCACCTTCGACGACGCGCAGCCCGCCGCGCTGCGGGTGGCGCGCGCGGCGCCGTACGCGGACGGCACGCCGGGACACGTGTTCGTGCGGCCGCGGGTGGACGGCCGCGAGGTGGGGTGGTGGAACTTCGACAGCGGGGCCGAGGGAATGACGATCGACGCCGCCCTGGCGGACTCGCTCGGGCTGCCGGTGGTCGGGCGCACCGCCGTCACCGGCGCCGACGGCCGCCGGCGCGAGGCCACCATCCGCCGCGCGCGCACCTTCACGCTCGGCCGGCTGACCTACCGCGATCCCCTGCTGCTGGCCGAGGACCTGTCCGCGACCACGGCGCCGCCGGGGACGAAGCGTGGCGGCGTGGTCGGCTATCCCGTCTTCCGCCGCGGCGTGGTGGAGTTCGCCGCCGGCGGCGACTCGGTGGCGCTGTACAACCCGGCGACGTACTCGCTCCTGGATAGAGGGCGCTGGGCGGCGCTGTCGTTCATCGACCTGACGCCGGCGGCGTGCGCGGGGCTGGAGGGCGGCCGGCGCGGGCTCTTCCAGCTCGACACCGGCGCCGGTGGCACGGTCAGCTTCTACGCCGCGTTCGTGGCGAGGGAGAACCTGCTCGCCGGGCGCGACACGCAGACGGTCACCAGCACGGGCACGGGCGGGACGTTCCGCACCACCGAGGGCCACCTGGAGTGGTTCGAGTTGGCCGGACGTCGCTGGGAGCGGCCTCTCGTCGAGTTCCGCACCGGCGGGTTCAGCCGCGAGGGTGGGGCGGGGGTGATCGGGAGAGAATTCCTGCGGGCGTTCACCGTCGTCTTCGACTACCCGCACCTCCGCCTGGCGCTGCTGCCGGCGGATGGAACGGCCGCCGGCGAAGACGTGGTGCGGTCGCTGGAGCGGTGCCGTTGAGGCCGCGGTGTCCGGGTCCGCGTCCGAGACGACTCTCGCACGGCCACGGCGTCGCTCAGCGGCGAGCGGCGCTCGCGGTGGCCGGGCTCACGGCGCAGGGACCGTGTAGCCCGTCACCACCGCCTTCATCACCCCCCGCGCGCGGTTCGACACCAGGCTTCCCGGTTGTCGTAGATGCGGCTTCAACCGCTTGGCCCGGCCGACGTAGACGCGCTCGGCGCCGGGCGGATTTCTGCGATAAACACTCCATCTTCATTGATGATGCGGCGGTGACAATCTGGAAATGCACATTCATTCCCGGATTTGAGGTACAATTCCCGTAGCGTGTCATTGGTTGGAGTCAATCGCTTAGGTGTTTCACTCATCTGATAATCGATCGTGGAAACTGGTGCACCTCAGCCCCACGGCAGATTTGCCATGGGGCTGAGTTGGTGCAACCGTTACACGTGACGCGGGCAGCAGCCCCCGGTTGAAGTTTTACTCCACCGTCACGCTCTTGGCCAGGTTGCGCGGCTGGTCGACGTTGGTGCCGCGCAGCACGGCGATGTGGTAGGCCAGCTGCTGCAGCGGCACGCTGGCCAGGATCGGCGTCAGCGCGTCGTGCGTGCGCGGGATGCGGATCACGTGATCCACCACCTTGTCCAGCTCGGTGTCGTCCTCGCTGATCACGCCGATGATGCACCCGCCGCGCGCCTTCACCTCGTCGATGTTGCTGCGCACCTTGTCGTAGACCGCGTCGCGCGGCGCGATCACCACCACCGGCATCTGCTCGTCGATCAGCGCGATGGGGCCGTGCTTCATCTCCGCGGCCGGGTATCCTTCCGCATGGATGTAGCTGATCTCCTTCAGCTTCAGCGCCCCCTCCAGCGCCGCCGGGAAGTTGTAGCCGCGGCCCAGGTACAGGAAGTTGCGGCTGTCCTTGTATTCCAGCGCCAGCTTCTTGATCTCCTCTTCCTGCTGCAGCAGCTGCGCGACCTGCTCGGGAAGCTGCTGCAGCGCGCGCACGATCTCGCGCCCGCGGCTGGCGGTGAGCGTCCCCCGCAGGCGGCCGAGGTGCACGGTCATCATCGCCAGGACGACAACCTGCGAGGTGAACGCCTTGGTCGACGCCACGCCGATCTCCGGGCCCGCGTGCAGGTACACGCCGGCGTCGGTCTCGCGCGCGATGGTGCTGCCGACCACGTTCACGATCCCCAGCGTGGTGCTTCCCTGGCTCTTGGCCTCGCGCATGGCCCAGAGGGTGTCGGCGGTCTCGCCGCTCTGGGAGATGGAGATGCAGAGCGTGTTGGGCTCCACCACGGGGCGGCGGTAGCGGAACTCGCTGGCGTACTCCACGTCGGTGGGGATGCGGGCGATGTCCTCGAGCATGTACTCGCCGATCAGCCCGCTGTGCCAGCTGGTGCCGCACCCCAGGATGATGATCCGCTCGGTCTCGATCAGCTCCTCGTCCATCCCCGTCAGCCCGCCCAGCTTGACGTTCCCCTCCTCCTCCAGCAGCCGGCCGCGCATGGTCTCACGGAGCGTGTCGGGCTGCTCCATGATCTCCTTGAGCATGAAGTGCTCGTAGCCGCCGCGCTCCACCTCGTCCAGGTCCCAGTCCACGCGGCTGATGGGGCGGCTGACGGGCCCCACGTTGTGGCGGTGGACGGTGTAGCCGTTCTCGGTCACCGTCACCATGTCGCCGTCGTCCAGGTAGATCACGTCGCGCGTGTGGGCGATCACCGCCGCCGCGTCGCTGGCCACGAACGTCTCGCCGTTCTCGCCCACGCCGACCAGGAGCGGGCTGCCGAGGCGCGCGGCCACGATCTTCCCCGGGTCCTTCGACGAGATCACGGCGATCCCGTACGTCCCCTCGATCTGCTGCAGCGCGGCCTCCACGGCGCGCTCCAGCTTGCCGGCGCGGCCGCCGTCCTCGGTGATGCCGCTGTTGAAGATGTCCTCGATCAGGTGGACCAGGACCTCGGTGTCGGTGTCGCTGGCGAAGGTGTGCCCGCGCTCCTGCAGCTTCCGCTTGAGCGCCGCCGCGTTCTCGATGATCCCGTTGTGGACCACGGCGAAGTCGCCCTTCTCCGACACGTGCGGGTGGGCGTTGCGCTGGTTGGGCGGGCCGTGCGTGGCCCAGCGCGTGTGGGCGATCCCGTAGACGCCCTCGACCGGGTCGCTGGAGATGAGCTTCTCGAGCTCGGCGATCTTCCCGGCTTCCTTGCGGACCAGGAGGTGGCCGTTCTTGGCGACGGCGATGCCGGCCGAGTCGTAGCCGCGGTACTCCAGCCGCTTGAGCCCCTGGATCAGGAGCGGGGCGACCTGCTGGTCGCCGATGTATCCCACGATCCCGCACATAGGCGTGTCCTTCGCGTGGATTGTGTGTCCGGCACTGCGTGTTGAACCGACACTGACGGCAACTGCGACTGCGGATTGGGGAAGATCCCCGGCCTGTCTCTCTGCACCCCTCGTACCGCTGGGACTGAGTGCCCAGTGCCCAGTGCCAAGTGCCCAGTAACTGAATCGTGAACCGGCTGGCGGTATCTACCTCACGCGGGCTTCCCGGCGGCTCCAGATCACGTCATGCACCGACCCACTGGGCACTGGGCACTGGGCACTGGGCACTGGGCACTGGGCACTGGGCACTGGGCACTGGGCACTGGGCACTGGGGTTCACTCCGGCAGCGCCGCCCGCAGCGTATCCACCAGCCCCTGCGCCTCGTCGCGCGTGGGGGCTTCGCAGATGATGCGGACGATCGGCTCCGTCCCCGACGGGCGGAGATGCGCCCAGCTCTTCTTCTCCGGCCAGGAGAGGCGCAGCCCGTCCTGCCGGTCCGCCTCGGCCTCGGGGAAGCGCGCCGCCAGCGCGTCGTAGACGGCGTCGAGCGGCTGGCCGGGGCGCGGCAGCTTTTCCTTCACGATCTCGTAGCGGCCGATCTCCGCCGCCAGCTCGCTCAGCGGCTGCCCCGTCTCCGCCAGCAGCTGCAGCACCAGCGCGGCCGCGACCGGCGCGTCGCGCGTCAGGTGCACGTCGGGGAGGATCACCCCGCCGTTCCCCTCGCCGCCGACGGTGGCGTTCTCCGCTTGCATCCGCCGCGCCACGTTGATCTCGCCCACCGGCGCGCGGAAGAGCGGCACGCCGGCCTTCGCGGCCACGTCGTCCATCAGGCGGCTGGTGGAGAGGTTGGTGACCAGCGCGCCCGGCCGGTGGCGCAGCACCAGCGCCGAGGCGAGGGCGAGCGTGTAGTCCTCGCCGATCGCCTTCCCCTGCTCGGAGACGAGGGAGAGGCGGTCCACGTCCGGGTCCGTCGCCAGGCCGACCGCGGCGCCGGTGCGGCGGACCAGCGCCTCCAGCTCGCCCAGGTTCTCCGCGACGGGCTCGGGCTCGCGCGGGAAGAGGCCGTCGGTCTCCAGGTTGATCGCGTCGACGGTGCAGCCGAGCGCCTCGAGCAGCCGCGGGAAGATCGTCCCCCCCGCGCCGCGCACGCAGTCGAGCGCAACGTGGTAGCGCATCGAGCGGATCCGCTCCACGTCGAGGAAGGGGATGGCCAGGATGCGCTGGACGTGGCGCTCGGCGGCGCCCTCGTCCGCGCGCCATCCCCCCAGCTCCTGCCAGGTCGCGCGCGGGATCTCGCCGTCCAGCAGCGCGCGCATCTCCTTCCCCTCGTCGGCGTCCAGGAACATCCCGCTGGGGCCGATGAACTTCAGCGCGTTCCACTCGATGGGATTGTGGCTCGCGGTGACGGCCAATCCCCCCGCCGCCTTCAGGTCCTCCACCGCCAGCTGCACGCTCGGCGTGGCGGCGATGCCCACGTCCACCACGTCGCAGCCGGCGGCCTGCAGCGCGGCGGTGGCGGCGCGCGCGAACATCGCCCCGGAGACGCGGCTGTCGCGGCCGATCACCACCGTCTTCCCCGGCCCGCGGCGCCGCGCGTATGCGCCGAACGCGGCCGCGAACCAAGCGATCACCTCCGGCGTCAGCCCGTCGCCCACGCGCCCGCGGACGCCGGAGACGCTCACCATCAGCTTCGAAGTATCCAGCATCCCACTCGCACCCAGAGTTCAAGATCTGTCTTGCCCCACCGCCCGGCGCCGCCTCCGCGCGGACTGCGGGGAAGGTCATGACGCGCTCTGCAACCTTCCACGCGGTCCTCGGACTCACGAGAGCCCGGGGAATCGCGGGATACCGCGGCCGCAGTCCCGAAGGGACTTTGTGCCGTTGTTGCCGCGAATTCATTCGCCCGGCATATCCCGGCGCCGCCGCTCACTCAGCACTCAGCACTCAGCACTCAGCACTCAGCACTCAGCACTCAGCACTCAGCGGGGACAAAAGTCGCGCCGCGGGCACGGAGTGCCGGGGGCGCGACGGGGCGGTGAATGTCGGGGCCGCCGTGCGCTCCGTCAAGGCAAACAGATGAGTGAAAGCGGGGTGGCGATTGCAAGAACGGTTCTCGTCTTGCGTTCGGCGCGCCGAACGGTAGGTTGGCGCGCCGTATGCCGGCGCGGACCCCCACATCGGACCCAACGTGACGCAGCCGCTGGACTCCCTGCTGACGGCCACCGCGCGGCTCGCCCCCGAGCGCATGGCCCTGGCCGCCGACGCGCCCGCCACCTGGTTCGAGCTGGAGCGCCGGGTCCGCGACTTCGCCGACGCGCTGCGGGGGATGGGGGTCAACGGCGGCCGCCTGGGCCTTCTCCTCCCCAACGTCCCCGCCTTTCCCACCGCCTTCTTCGGCACCCTGCGCGCGGGCGCCGGCGCGGTGATGCTCAACCCCCTCCTCTCCCCGCGCGAGACCGGCGAGTACCTGGCCGACGCCCGCGCGCGCGGGGTGATCACCATCGAGGCGCTCGAGCACCTCGTCCCCACCGGCATCCCCAAGCTGTGCGTGGACGCGGCCGATGGCGCGCTGGAGACGGAGTGGGACCTCCGCCCGCGCGACGCCGAGCTCGACGGACCGCTCCCGCGCGGCGACCGCGAGGCCGTCGTCATCCACACCTCGGCGATGGACGGGTGGGCGCGCGGGGCGCGGCTCACGCACCGCAACCTCGTCTCCAACCTGAACGGGGTGATCGAGGCGATGCAGCTGACCGCCGACGACTGCGTGCTGGGGCTGCTCCCGTGGGTGCACGCGTTCGGGTTGACGGTGACGCTGAACGCGCCCGTGGCGGCGGGCGCGCGGATGGTGCCGGTGGAGCGCTTCCACCCCGCGAAGGTGCTGGGCTGGCTGGAGTCGGAGTGCGCCACGGTGATCTCCGGCGTTCCCGCGATGTTCGTCGCCCTCGTCTCCGCGGCCGAGAAGCACGGCGTGCCCATGCACCGGCTGCGCATCGCCATCTGCGGCGGCGCGCCGCTGCGGGGCGAGGTGGCGCGGCGCTTCGAGGACACCTTCGGCATCCCCCTGCGCGAGGGCTACGGGATCACCGAGTGCTCGCCCGTGGTCCTGTTCAACCGCGTCGACCGCCCGAACCGCCCGGGGACGCTCGGCTATCCCTTCCCCGGCGTGGACGTGACGCTCCGCGACGCGCGGGGCGGGATGGTGCCGCCGGGCGAGCCGGGGGAGATCTGCGTGGAGGGCGCCGGCGTGTTCGCGGGCTACGTGGGCGACGAGGGGCGCGACCCGGCGGTGTTCTGGGACGGCGCCTTCCGCACCGGCGACCTGGGCGTGGCCGAACCGGACGGCGCCGTGCGCTTCCGCGGCGTGCAGAAGCGCATGTTCACCCGCGCGGGCTTCAACGTCTATCCGCGCGAGGTGGAGCGCGCGCTGACGGCCGACCCGCGCATCGCCGAGGCGTGGGTCACCGCCGCGCCCGACCCGGTGAAGGAGAACGAGGTCGTCCTCACCGTCGTCCCCGCCGACGACGCCGAGCTCGACGAGGCCGCGGTGAAGCTGATCTGCCGCGAGCGCCTGGCCGCCTACAAGCAGCCCGGCGTCATCACCATCGAAAACTGAACCTGAAAACAGCAGGTCTCACGCAGAGGAGCAGAGGCAGCAGAGAACTCACCTCTGCTGCCTCTGCTCCTCTGCGTGAGGCAAAATCGTCTCTGGAGATTCAGAACCAGCGCGTCCAGTTGCTGGTGTAGCGCATGTCGCGGCCGCGGCCATAGCGGTGCACGTCCATCCCCGCCTCGTCGCTGTCGGGGGTGAAGCGCGGATGGTACTCCTCCGGCCGCATCCCCTCCATCTGCCAGCGCCGCCGCGCGCCGTAGCCTTCGTCGTAGCCGCCGCGCGCGTATCCCCCGCGGAAGCCGGGGTCGTATCCCCGATCGTAGCCGCCGTAGCCGCGCGGCGCCCCGCGGTATCCGCCATCGTACCCGGCCTGCATCCGCTTCTGGTCGATCAGCCCCCACGGGCGGTCGTCCAGCGCCGCGCGCGAGTAGGGGCGGCCCAGGAAGTCCGTCTCGCCCGGCATCGGGTGCTGGTTCTCCGACGGGTGCGCGGTGGGCCCGAACGCCGTGGGCACGTCGTGCCACCCCATCCGCCCGGCATCGCGCCCGCGGCGGCCCTGCGGCGGTCCCGCGTGCCGCTCGCGCCCGCGGAACATCTCGTCGTAGCGCGGCATCCCCGCCATCCGCCCGCCCTGCCAGCCGCCGAAGTCGCGGCCGTATCCCCGGTCGTACCGCATCGTCTCCCTCCCTGCGTTCACACCGCCCGCCATTGGGCGGCAGGCCGGGGGAGACCGGCAACGTCCGGGCCAGAAACCCGGCCGATCAGCACCCGCCCGCGTCGGCGATCGAGCGCCACCCGTCCGGGCCGCGGCGGAGGATGCTGTACTGCTGGGGGTGCGGCCCGCCGGAACCGGTGAAGATCTCGGGCACGCCGTCGCGGTCCAGGTCCAGCACGTCGAGCAGCACCGGCGCGTTCGCGTCGTCACCGAACTCGCGCCAGTACAGCGCGGGGCGATACGCATCCCCCTCGCCTTCCGCCAGCACGAAGATCGCCCACGCGACGGTGCCGATCACGTCGTCCATGCGGCGATACGCCGAGCCGGCGAGCACCGTCGCGCCGCCGGGGAGCGGGCTCGCGTCGACGGCGACGCTCACGCCCTCGTCCCACGTCGAGCCGTGCGCGTCCGCGCTGTCGCGCAGCAGCGCCGTCATCGCGCGCCGCTCTGCGGGCGTGGGGCGGCGCCGCGGCGCGGGGCCGGCGGGGAGCTCGAGGTCGGTCGCCAGCCCCGACCAATACGGCGGCAGGCCGCGCGGAACGTGGGCGTTCACGCCGGGGGCACACCCGATTCTCCCGCCGATCACCTCCATCCGCCCCGCCGGACGGCCGGCGCGAAGGAGCGTGTACGCGTGCCCGTCGTCCAGCCATCGCCGCGCGAAGGGAAACTCCGGCGCCGGCATGGCCGACGGCATGCGCGGCCGGCGCAGCTCGCCGTTCGGCTTCACCAGCACGATGGCGTCGGCGTCCGCCCAACCTCGGTGGGCGTCGCGGACCGCCAGGACCAGGTGGTCGCCCGCGCCACCGGTGTCCGCGGCGAGCTCGGGTGCGCCGTGGTCGGCCGCGCGCCCGCTCGACTCGTGCGACACGGGCGACTCGGCGTAGAACACGTCCGTGTCCGGCGCCGCTGCGGCCGGCGACGTCGGAGGAGGCGCGGCGGCGGCTCGTCGCGCGGGCGGCGGCCGGTCGTGCCCGCACGCCGCCACGGCGATGAACAGCAGGGGGATGGCGATGCGGTGGCTCGTCAGCATCCGGGCCCTCCCCAGAGAATCTCCCACTGGTCCGCGCGGCGCTGGATCACCTGGTAGAGGGGATACTGCCCCAGGTTGCTGGTGACGAGCTCGGGGATGCCGTCACCGTCGAGGTCGACGACGTCGAAGAGCGCCGTGTAGTACGCCTCGTCGGAGTCGCCGGTGACGGTGAGCACCGGCTGCCAGCGGCCGTCCACGCGCTCGGCCACGATGAACGCGCCCCACGCCACCGGCGTGCCGTGCGTCCACTCCGGCCACGATGACCCGACCAGCGCCGTGCCGCCGTCCGGCATCGCCACCGCGTCGATGCGCTTCCGCGGCGCGTCCACCCACCGGACGGTGTCGTACGCCTGGATCGTCTCGCGCAGCAACGCCTCCATCGCCGCGCGCTCGGCGGGCGTGGGCGGGCGGCGCAGCGGCGGGCCGGGCGGGACGGGGCGATCCGTCGCCAGCGCGGACCACTCCTCCGGCGCCGACGCACCCCCGAGCACCTCGGCGGACGAGTCGCCGCCGCAGGTGGGCTGGCGCTCGCCGGCGACCACCCGGCCCGCGGGGCGGCCAGCCTCCAGCAGCGTGAGCGGGTGCGCGCGGCCGAAGCGCGAGAGGTCGCCCTCCGGCGGGCGGAACGCGTCGGCGCCGAGCCCGCCGGAGTCCGCGACCTGCGCCAGGACGATGATCCGCGCATCGCCGCGGTACGACTCCACGGCGGCGAGCGTGCGGAAGGGCATGGCCTGGATCACGATCGCCGAGTCGCCGCCGGCCGCGATGGACGGAGCCGGACGGCGATCGCACGCGGCGAGGGGGACGAGCAGGAGGGAGACGGCGACGCGGCGGAGGATCAGCATCCCCCGCCGTGCGCGTCGTAGACCGCGGTCCATCCACCGGCGGCGCGGCGGTAGATGGTGTACTGCGACCACTCGCTGTAGCCCGTGCGCGTCACCAGCTCGGGCGACCCGTCGCCGTCCAGGTCGGCGGCGTCGAGCAGGAGGCGGCTCATCGGCCTCTCCTCCGTGGGCGACGGCGGGACGGGCACCCAGGTGACCGCCGGCCGCCACGCGCCGCCCGCGCGCTCGGCGATCACGAACGCGGCGGCGGCCGGCGGCGCGTCCGCCTCGTCGCCGCGCAGCTCGACATCCCCCGCCAGCACCTCCGCGCCGCCGGGGACGAGGATGCGCGTCACCCGCACGCTGGCGGACTCGCCCCAGCCGCTGCCGTGCTCCGTCACCGCGCGGCGCAGGAGCGCCGTCATCTCCGCCACCTCGGCGGCCGTGGCGGCGCGGCGCATCGGCGGCCCCGCCGGGATGGCGAGATCCGTCGCCAGCGCGCTCCCATCGTCAGGATGGAGCGCGGCGCCGCTCAGCTCCGCGCCGCCCGCGCCGCATCCCTCCTGGTCGGTGCTGCCGACGATCACCGTCCCCGCGGGGCGCCCGAAGTGCAGCAGCGTGTAGCGGTGGCCGCGGTCGAGCCAGCGCGCATAGAACGCATCCATCGAATCCGCCAGCGGGACGGCGCGATACCCGCCGCCCGCCGGCAGCACGGCCACAGCCTCGCCGTAGACGTGCCCTTCCTCGTTGTCGTCCACCGCGAACAGCACGTGGTCGCGCGCGGGCTGCGCCGGCGCCTGCGCGGCGGGCGGCGCCGGTGCTGGCGATGCGGGCCGCGCAGCGACGGCATCCTCCCCGCGCGCGGGCTTCGCCGCCTGGCAGGCGGTGACCGTGGCCGCGAGCAGGAGCGCGGCGGCGGAAAATGGATGGAAGGGAGACATCGGGCGGGAGGGGTGGAGGTCAGGGGGAGGCGGACTCCTCCGAGCTGCGATCGACGAAGGGCACCAGCTCGGCGTCGATCTCCTCGCTGCGCAGCCAGTCGAGCGCCGCCTCGCGCAGCTGGTTCTCGTGGTACGTGAACCATTGCTCGCGCACCTCGGGATGGGCAAGGAGCGCATCCTTGAACGACCGGAACGGCCGCCGTCTGTCGAGCGCGTCGAACAGCTCCTCGCGAATGCGCCGGTCATCCACCGTGCCGGCGAAGCGCTCCATGATCCGGAACCCCTCGTCCGACGAGAGCGACGGGATCGGCAGGTAGCGATCTTCCTTGTCCTCGTCGATCATCTTCCGGACCGCCGCGTCTTCATCCAGGAGCTCGTCTTCTTCCTCGTCCTCGTCGCTCTCGTCGTCCAGAAGATAATCCTCGTCGGTAAGGATCACCGCGCCGGTCCGGCGGTCCAGGTACCAGAGGTCCGTTCCGTCGCCGCTGTCCATCGCCATCAGCAGCTCGCCCTCGTCGATCTGGATCTTCGTCATCCCACACCTCCAGGCGTCAGGGTAAGTGACCGCGTAAAATGCGCCCCATATGCGCCTTGACGTTCTGTCAACATCGTACTAGTTTACGTCTACCACGTCGAATATCATCGCTGCGCCAACCGCCGTCTACCCCGGAGCGAAGCATGAAGCGATTCGATTCCAATGGCAGTCCCGTCACGGACGAGTCCAGAAGACGCGCCCACGAGTTCATGGAGGAACTCCGGGCCGAGCTAGAGAAGAATCCTGATCTGCTCGACGAGTTTCTTGAAGGATTGAAGGAGTTGAATCGAACCCTCGCCCGCACCGTCGCGGGGCTGGAGGAGTCGAACCGGCGCAGCGAGCACACCCGGAGGGAGATCGACGCGCTGAAGGCCGAGATCCACGCCCAGGCGAGGTGACCGTCATGTCTCTCAGCGACCTTGCCTCACAATTCAAGGCCGTGATTCAGTTTTCCGGGAAGATGGAGGCGAACGTGGGCGAGCTCCGCACCCGGGTCGGCTCTGTCGAGGCGGACGTGAAGGACGTCGAGCGCGACCTGCGGTCCCACGGCGAACGCATCGCGCGGCTGGAGGCGGCGGGCGAGACGCTGGAGGAGCGCACGACGCTGTACCTCGAGCGCGCGATCCTCCGCGCCACGCGCGGCGACGGTCCCCGCCTGGCGCCGTAAAACCCCGCCTACCCCTCGTCGTACCGCCCCGCCTCCACCGTGTCGCGGACGCGCTGCACGTCGCGGCCGTGCACGCCCAGCGCGAGGATGAGCTCGATCCGCGCCTGCTGCCCGGTCATGTGGTCGGCGAAGATGCACCCCAACTCGCGCAGCTGGTGGCCGCCGCCCTCGTACGCGTAGGTGTCGAGCACCCGCCCCCGCGACGAACGGCTGGCGATGACCACGGGGCGGTCCGCCTCGATCCAGCGGTGGATGCCGGGGAGCACCGCGGGGGGCACGTTCCCCCGCCCCATCGCCTCCAGCACGATGCCGTGCGCGCCCGAGTCCAGGCTGGCCTCCACCAGCCGCGCGTCGGCGCCGGCCACGATCTTGATCAGGTCGACGGGGACGACCGGCTGCCGCGGCGCCAGCGTCGGCTTGCGGCGGCTCTCGCGGTAGAACAGCGCCTGCCCCTTGTCGGTGATCCCCAGTGGCCCCCAGTTGGGCGAGCGGAAGGTGCCGGCCTGCTCGGTGTGCGTTTTCACCACCTCGGCGCCCTGCACGATCTCCTCGTCCATCACCACCATCGTCCCCCGCCCGCGCGCCTCGGGAGCCGACGCCACCTCCACCGCACTCATCAGGTTCGCCGGGCCGTCCCACGACAGCTCCGACGAGTTGCGCATCGCCCCGGTGATCACGACGGGGATCTCGGCCGGGAGCGAGCGGTCGAGGAGATACGCCGTCTCCTCGATGGTGTCGGTGCCGTGCGTCACCACCACGCCGTCCACGCCCTCGGCAAAGGCGTCGAGGATGGCGGCGCGCAGCTCCCACATCCGCTCGATGGTCATGTGCGGGCCGGGATGGCGCCCGAACTCGCGCACCTCCAGCTCCGCGACGGCGTCGATCCCCGGCACCGACTCGATGATCTCGCGCCCGGTCAGCCGGGGCACCGCGCCGCCCGCCTCGGGGTCGCGGCGCATGGAGATGGTGCCGCCGGTGGCGAGGAGAAGCACGCGCGGGAGCGGCCGCTCAGCCACAGAGCACGCTCCCGCCGTTCACGTTCAGGATCTCGCCGGTGACGTGCCGCGCCAGCGCCGAGCAGAGGAAGACGATCGGCCCCGCCACATCGTCGGCGCTGGCCACGCGGCCCAGCGGGATCGACGCCTCGATGCGCGCTCGGCCGGCCGCCATCGGCTTCTCGATCATCTCCGTGTCGGTCCACCCCGGCGCCACGCAGTTGACCGTGATCCCCCGCGGCGCCAGCTCGACGGCCACCGACTTGGTCAGGGAGATGAGGGCGCCCTTGGTGGCCGCGTAGTCGGCGTGGAACGACTCGCCTCGCTGCCCGGCGGTGGAGGAGACCAGCACGATGCGGCCGTTGGGGGTGACGAAGCGCGCCGCCAGCCGCACGGTGTGGAAGATGGAGTCCAGGTTCTGCTGGATGCTGCGGCGCCACTGCTCGTCGGTCATGTCGGCGATGGAGACGTCCTCGGCCACCCACACGCCGGCGTTGCCCACGAAGATGTCGATCCCCCCGAACTCCACCAGCGCGCGCTCGAACAGCAGCTCGGCGCCCCAGGGGGTGGAGATGTCGCCCGCCTGCGCGTACGCCCGGCGCCCGAGCGCGCGCACCTCGGCGGCCACGGCCTCCGCCTCCTCCGCGCGATTGAGGTAGCCGACGCCCACGTCGGCGCCGGCGCGCGCCAGCATCAGCGCCGCGGCGCGCCCCACCCCGCGCGACGCGCCGCTCACCACGGCGCGCTTTCCCGTCAGTCCCAGGCTCAGGCCGCCGTCCACTTGCCCCCCAGCTCCGCGGCGTGGTGCCGCTCCGTGTCCAGGATCTCGCGCAGCAGCGCCTCCGTCTGCGCGTCGATATCTCCGCTCTCCAGCATCCCCTCGTAGCGCGCTACCTCGCCCTCCTCGCGCCGCCGCGCCTCGTCCTCCCACCCCTCCAGCCGCGCCTCCCCCGGCGCGATGTCGCCCAGGTCGTCGAGCGCGGCACCCAGCTCCAGCAGCCGCGCCGTCAGCCGCGACAGGTGATGCTGCTCGTCGGCGTGCAGCTCGTTGAAGCGCTCGCTGAGCACCGCGTCGCCGCGCTCCTCGGCGGCGGCGGCGAGCGCGCGGTAGAACAGCGCGTGCTCCTTCTCCGCTCGCCGGGCATCCTGGAGCGCGTCGGTCAGGTCTTCCGGGAGTTCGTCCGGCATGTGAGATTGATGGAATCGGGATGATCGGCCGCGAAAAGTACGTCCCGCCGCCGCGCGGGACCAGAATCAATCCACCGATGCGCACCTGGGCCATCTGCCTCCGATCCGGAGATAACCCGGCATCGCTCGAGCGCCGCAAGCTGTACGAGGTCGTCCCCGACCCCGTCGCCGAGCGGTCCGGCTTCGTTCGCATCGTTGACGAGAGCGGAGAGGACTATCTCCATCCCCGATCATCGTTCCATCTCGTCGATCTGCCCGGCAAGGTAGACGCCGTCTTGCGGCAATCGCCCTGATTCAAACGACGCGGCGGACGCTGACAGGATCGGTGCGGCGCGCCGGGCATGTGGCTTGCGCCCCGGACGCGGCCCGGCGGCCGCGGCTGCGGCCTGATGTCAGGGGAGATCACGAGCAAGGAGCGGGAGATGACGGGGAAGCGGCTGGCCGCGGTGCTGGGCGTGGTGGCGATGCTGGGCGCGGCGTGCAGCAAGCAGGGCGGCGGCGACTACCAGGGCGGCAGCGAGGGAGCGACGGGCGATACCACGGGGATGAACGGCGGCGCAAACAGCGGCAGCAACTCCGACCAGGCTAGCCCGCAGCCCGCCGCCACGCCGTCGACCGTGCCCCCGGTGCAGGCGCCGCCCGCGTCGGAGACGGGGCCGAACACCATCTCCAGCCCGTCGGGGAGCGGCACGCCCGCGCACATGGGCGGCACGCGCGACACCACCGGCAAGCGTCCCTGACTGCGTCGCGTCGCGGGGAAGAACGGGTGCGGGGCACGCCCCGCACCCGTTCCTTTGTTCATTGGCTCGGAAGTTGACATTGCGGCGCCCCGGGAGAGGAGGCGACCGCAGATGAAGGACCGGTTCCGGCGCTTCGCGCAGGCGGTGTCGAACGTGGTCGGCTCGGCGTGGACGTTCATCGCCGCCGTGCTGGTGATCCTGGCGTGGGCGGTCACCGGGCCGATGTTCGGCTACTCGAACACCTGGCAGCTGATCATCAACACCGGCACCACCATCGTCACCTTCCTGATGGTGTTCCTCATCCAGAACACGCAGAACCGCGACGCCAAGGCCATCCACCTGAAGCTCGACGAGTTGCTGCGCGCCGTGGCCAAGGCGCGCACCGGGCTGGTGGACGTGGAGTCGATGTCCGACGAGGAGCTGGCGAAGCTGCAAGAGGAGTTCCACCGCCTGCGCGAGCACAAGCAGTGGGAGGAGGAGCACTTCCCCAGCCACCGCGACCGCCGCCGGACCGGCCGCCGCGCCGAGGACCAGGTGGAGGAGTGACCCCCGAAGACGTTGATTTCACGCAGAGTCAGCAGGGTCAGCAGAGAGACTGACTGCAGTTCTCTGCTGACCCTGCTGACTCTGCATGAAACCAATCTTTTCAGATTTTCGGGATGATGCTCCGCCCGCCGCGACGCACTATTCCTTCCCCGCGTCTCCCGAATCCTTGCGCGTCAGCCGCTGGAGGTTCGCGCGCGTCTGCTCGATCACCTTGCGTGTATGGTCGATCACCGCGCGGGTATGGTCCAGGAGCGCGTTGACGTCGCGGTCGTGCGCCGTCCGCTCGGGCGAATCGGCATCCTCCGTCTTCCCGCCGTCCTTCTTCGCCTTCCCGGGCTTCGCCGCCTCGCCCGCTTCTCCGGCGGCGGGCGCGGGGTTGCCGCCGCGCACCTCCTTCACGGTGTTCGCCAGCGACTTGCGGATGCGGGCGGCGCGCTCGACGGGATCGTCAGCCATAACGCTCCCGGCTCCTTCCCGGCTCCGCTTCCCTCTCCCCGGGCCGATCGCCGCCGTCCTCGTCCGCCGCGCGGTGCGCCTGCACACCCACGCGCTCGCTCTGGCGCAGCAGCCGGGCGGCCACGGCCACGGCGGCGTCCGCGCCCTCGCCAGCGGGCAGGTGCGCGCGGATGCACCCCTCCACCTCTTCGCGCAGCACCTCGAAGTCGCGCCGCAGCTCGGTCTCGTCCCAGTCCAGCCGCTGGCGCTGCTCGGCGTGCAGCTCGGCCACCAGGCGCTGGATGCGGGTGCCGTCGCGCAGCAGCCGCGGCGCGTCCTCGGCGCTGCCGCCCAGCACCACCATCGACTGCGCCACGTCGGCCACCAGGGTGGCTGCGTGATTCAGCAGGTCCACGTCGGTGGCGCCACGCGCGTGCGGCACCTGCGGGTCGCTGCGAACGCGGCGCACGTACGACTCCATCACGACGTCCACGTGGCAGGTCAGCGCGCTTCCCGCCGCCTCGATGGCCCACCCGGCGCGGCGGCGGGTGCGCTCGTCGCGGCCCACCTCGCTCTCCGGCGCCGCGGGAAGCCAGAGGGTGAAGCACGAGCCCTGCCCCGGCACGCTGCGCACCGTCACGTCGCCGCCCATCAGCCGCGCCAGCTGCCGGGCGACGGTCAGCCCCAGCCCCGCGCCGCCCTCGGTGCGCGTGTGCCCGCTCTCGCCCTGGCGGAAGGGCTCGAACAGCTCGTCCATCCGCCGCGGATCGATCCCGATCCCCGTGTCCTCGACCTCCACGCACGCCCACGGCCCACGGCCCGCCACCCACGCGCCGGGATCGGCGGAAGCGGCCACGCCGCAGCTCACGCGCACCGAGCCGCCGCGCCGGGTGAACTTCACCGCGTTGGAAAGGAGATGGTCCAGCACCTGGCCCACGCGCCCCACGTCGCCCAGGTAGAAGGCGGGGTTCGACGGCGCGCAGCCGTCGTGCAGCGCCACGCCCCCGTCCGCGGCGAAGGCGCGGGCGCGCGAGAGGGCCTCGTCCACCGCCTCCTGCACCGACGCGCGCTCGCGGGCCACCGTCATGCGGCCGGACTCCAATCGCGCCAGGTCCAGCACCTGGTCCACCATCGCCAGCAGCTGCGCGCCGGCGGTGCGCACGCGGCCCAGGTGCTCGCGCTGCTCCCCGGTCAGCGGCCCGGCGATCTCCAGCTCCATCAGGTCCACGTAGCCCAGCACCGCGTTCAGCGGGGTGCGCATCTCGTGGCTCATGGCCGCCAGGAACTCGCTCTTGGTGCGGCTGGCCTCCTCGGCCTGGGCGCGGGCGCGCTCGGCGGCGCGGTACAGCCGGGCGTTGTCGATGGAGATGGCGGCGCGGCGGGCCAGGTCCTCCGCCAGCTCCAGGTCTCCCTCGTCGTAGGGGGAGTGCTCGGCGCTGACGAAGGTCATGGCGCCCAGCACCTGCCCGCGCGCCGTCATCGGGGCCACGATCACGGAGCCGATCCCCAGCGCCCGCAGCGTGCGCAGGTGGTCGGGGTCGCGCGCGGCGGCGGCCACCATCTCGTCGCTGACGTGGGGGATCAGCTCCGGGCGGCCGGTGCGCACGACGACGGGCACGCCGAGGGGGTCCTCGATCCGCGGCGGCCACCCGGAAACCAGGCGGCGGGCCAGCGGCTGCAGCGCGGGGTCGGGATGGACCACGGCCAGGCGGCGCATGGTGCCGTCGTCCTCCACCAGGTCGACGATGCACCACCCGCCCAGGTGCGGCAGCGCCAGCGCGGCCACGGTGCCCAGCGTGGTCTCGTAGTCGAGCGAATCGGCAAGCAGGCGGCTGGCCTCGGCGAGGTACGCACCCCCCGCCAGCGCCGCCGTGCCCGCCGCCTTCCGCCCGCCCTCGCGCATTCGCCCGCGCTCCGTGGGTGTCTCCGGCCCGCGCTCCGAGGCGCATTCGGTCCGCGCAGGAGGCAAGACGCGTGCAACGCACGTCCCCGAGTCGGCGAGCAGCGTTGGGGCCGAGTCACTCCATCTGGAGGAGATCGAACCGCATGCTGATGGGGACACCGGAAGCATCCGGATGAGCTTCCTCCCTCCGCTTCTGTACGACCCGATTGCGTACAAACCCTTGGCGCGCGTACCAGCCCTCCAGATCCGGTTTCGCGTCGACCGTCACGTAGCGGGCCCCGATCCTCGCGCATTCGCGGCGGGCAAACGTGAGCGCATAGGCCACGAGGGATTGCCCGAGTCCGCATCCTGCGAAGCGGCGGTCGACGCCGAGCTGCGCAATCTTGATCGCCGGCAGGGAACGATATCGAATGCCCGGGTCTTTCTCGCGCGTACCCAGTTCCACCAGGTCCGCGGTGGTCGTGAGGTAGCCGGCGAGTATCCCTTTGACGAAAAACAGGCGAGTGGCGGACAGGCGACGGCAGTGGTCGCGCCACGCACGCTCGTAGAGATACTCGTTCTGCTCGGCGCGCCCACAGTCAAACCCACCGGGCGGTTCCCCATCCAGCGGAACGACGTCGATGTCGCCTTCGCTCCACCCGGCAGCAGGGTCGTAGAACGAGTGCATTGTGGGATCCGGCAAAAGAAAACCCGGGCAGGTCGGTCGACGTGCCCGGGATTGAACAGCGGACGTGCGCAGTTCAGCTGCGTTTCTTCCTCTTCTCCACCAGCGCGAGCTCCCGTTCGACCAGGAACTCCATGCGACGCATGCGCTCGAACGTCTTGCGGCGTTCCGGCGTGTCGGGAGACCCGTTCTCCAGTTCCTCCAAGACTTCCCGCGACCCTTCCTCGGTGAAGGGCGGCGTCCGCTCAAGGCCCATGTCGCACTCCAGGTACGGGTGGAACTAAACATAGTATACGCGCTTGAAGTCGTCAAGGCTGCGCCGGATGCCGGCCCGCCCGGTCGACCGGCGGTGGATTTCCGCGCAATCTGTTTGCTTGCACCCGCCGGCGGGCGCGGCCTACCTTCGTCGCTCCCGATTGACAGACCTTCGGCGCGAGCGCGGCCATGCACGCGGTTCCGGCGAGATGAGCACCCACGCCATGCACGCGCCCTGCGACGAGGGCGTCGTCCGCAGCGCGCGCGCGCCCGCCTCCGCCGCGCAGACGGCGGCGGGGGGATGGGTGCTCGCCGCGGCCATCCTCGGCTCCAGCATGTCGTTCGTCGACGGCACGGTGGTGAACGTCGCCCTTCCCGTGCTGCAGCGCGCGCTGGGCGCGGACGTGGCCGGCGTGCAGTGGGTGGTGGAGTCGTACGCGCTCCTCCTCTCCGCGCTCCTGCTGGTCGGCGGCGCGCTGGGAGATCGGTATGGGCGGAGACTGGTCTTCGGCGCGGGCGTGCTGCTGTTCGGCGTCGCGTCCGTCGCGTGCGGGCTGGCGCCCTCGCTGCCGTGGCTGATCGCCGCGCGCGCGGTGCAGGGCGTGGGCGGGGCGCTGCTGGTGCCGGGGAGCCTAGCGCTGATCAGCGCGTCGTTCCCGCCGGAGAAGCGCGGCCGCGCGATCGGGACGTGGTCGGGATCGACGGCCATCGCCGCGGGGCTGGGGCCGGTGCTGGGCGGCTGGCTGGTGGAGCACGCGTCGTGGCGATGGATCTTCTACATCAACGTTCCCTTCACCGCGGCGGTGCTGGCGATCCTGGCGCTGCGCGTATGCGAGAGCCGCGACGACGAGGCGGCCGGCGCGCGGCTCGACCTGGCCGGCGCCGCGCTGGCGACGGTGGGTCTCGGCGGGATCACCCTCGCGCTGGTGGAGTCGTCGCGGCTGGGATGGGGGTCGCCGCTGGTGCTGGGGGGGATGATCGGCGGCGTGGTGGCGCTGGCGGCGTTTGTGGCCGTCGAGCACCGGGCGCGGGCGCCGATGGTTCCGCCGGAGCTCTTCCGCTCGCGCACCTTCACCGGCGCCAACCTGCTGACGCTGCTGCTGTACGCGGCGCTGGGCGGGGCGATGTTCTTCATCCCCTTCGACCTGATCGACGTGCAGGGCTACGGCGCGGCGGCCGCGGGCGCCGCGTTTCTTCCCTTCATCGTGCTGATGTCGCTGCTGTCACGCTGGGCGGGCGGGCTGGTGGACCGCTTCGGCGCGCGGCTGCCGCTCACCGTCGGCCCGCTCGTGGCCGCGGGGGGACTCGCGCTCTACACGCTGCCGGGGATCGGCGGGAGCTACTGGGCCACCTTCTTCCCCGCCGTGGTGGTGCTGGGGCTGGGGATGACGATCGCCGTGGCGCCGCTGACCACCGCGGTGATGGGCGCCGTCGAGCAGCGCCACGCCGGCGCCGCGTCGGGGGTGAACAACGCCGTGTCGCGCGCCGCGGGACTGCTGGCGATCGCCGTGTTCGGGCTGATCGCCGTCGGCGCGTTCGGCGATGCGCTCCCTGGCCGGCTCCGCGCGCACGCCGTCCCCGCCGACGCGGCGAGCGCGGTCCAGACGCAGCGGATCCGCCTCGCCGCCGCCGAGGCGCCGGAGAACGCGCCCCCCGCCGTCCGCGCCGCCGCCGCCCGCGCCGTGGACGAGGCGTTCGTGCACGCCTTCCGCGTGGTGATGCTGGTGGCCGCGGGGATGGCGGCCGCGAGCGGCGTCATCGGCTGGGCGATGATCGAGCCCATCCGCCCGAAACGCCGGCAATCATCGAGCGGGTAAGAACAACAAGTCTCGCGCAGAGCAGCAGAATCGCGATGATCCGGCGCACTCGGCACTCAGCACTCACGCGTTGGCTGGCTGGCTGTAGTAGTCGTAGTAGTAGGTGTACCGGCCGTAGTCCGCCACCTTCTCGTCCGGGTCGTTCAGCACCGCGCCCACCACCCGCGCGCCGATGGCGCGGAGCTGCTGCACGGCGTACTGCGCGGGCTGGCGGTCCGTCTGCCCGGCGCGGAGGACGAGGAGGACGGCGTCGGTCTGCACGCCCAGGATCTCCGCGTCGGCGGCGGCCAGGACGGGCGGAGTGTCGACCACGACCAGGTCGTAGCGCGAGGAGAGCTCGGCCATCACCGCGCGCATCCCGGCGCCGCCCAGCAGCTCGCTGATGTTGGGCACCAGCGTGCCGGCGGGAAGGATGTGCAGCCCCTCCACCTGCGTCGAGCGGATCGCCTCTTCCAGCGTTCCCTGGCGCGCCAGCACCTCGGTGAGGCCGGGGGTGCGCTCGGCGCCGAACAGGGTGTGCAGCCGGCTGCGGCGCATGTCGCAGTCCACCAGCAGCACGCGCATGTGCTGCTGCGCGAAGGTCACCGCCAGGTTCGCGCACACCGTGCTCTTCCCCTCGCTGGCGCCCGGCGAGGTGACCAGCAGCGTGCGCAGCGGGTCGCCGCCGGTGGAGAAGATCAGGTGCGTCCTGAGCTTCCGGTACGCCTGCGACCCCGCCGAGTGCAGGTCGGTGACGGTGATCAGCGCGTCGGCCGGGGCCGGCGAGCGCTTGACCAGCGCGGTGCCGGGCACCTTCAGCTTGCGGCCCGGGCGGCGGCGCTTCTCGGCCTCGGGGACGATCTTCGGCACGATGGCCAGGACGGGCACGTGCAGCAGCGCCTCGATCTCCTCGCGGCGGAAGAGCGCGGTGTTCAGCCGGTCGAGGAGGAACGCGCCGCCGGCGCCGATCATCAGCCCGATCAGCAGCGCGAAGAGCACGCGCTTCTTCACCCCGCGCGGCATGGGGCCGCCGGGGACGAGCGCGTGGTCCATCATCTCCACCTGCCCGGCCTCCACCGCCTCGTCGATGCGCGCCTTCTGCTGCTCGCGCAGCAGGTCGTCGGTGAGCGTCTGCAGCGTCTCCACCTGCCGCGCCAGGCGCTGCTGCTCGGCCTCGGCGTCGGGGAGCTGGCTGACGCTGGCGGCGTCGGTGGCCATCATCTGGTCCATCACCCGCACCTGCGCGTCGAGCGCCGTGGAGCGCGCCGACACCGCCATCCCCAGCCGGTTGCGCGAGCTGGCGATGAGCGAGTCGAGCCGCTGCACGTCGGGGTTCGTGGCCGCGCGCGACCAGGGGCCGGTGGTCAGCGAGTCGCGCAGGACCTGGTAGCGCTGCATCTGCTGGTAGAGCGAGACGAGCCCGCTGTTCGTCCCCACCTGCGGGCTGGCGGCCAGCGCGGCCAGCTGCTCGCCGCCGTCGCGGGTGTTGCCCAGCGCCGTGCCCATCTGCGCGTAAATGCGGCGCTCCTGGTCCAGCTCCTCGCGGTGCATGCGCAGCCCCGCCAGCCCCTCCTGCGTGGTCCTGAACTTCTCCTGCGGGCTGAAGGCGTTGACGTTCTTGCGGAACTGGCTGAGCTGGTACTGCGCGGCGATCAGCAGCGAGTCGGTGCTGCGCAGCTGCTCGCGGATGAACAGCGCGCGGCGGCGCGACGCCTGCTGCGCGCTCTCGGTGTTCACGTGCTGGAAGCTGACCGCCGCGGCGTCGGCCACGCGCTGCGCCAGGTGCCGGTCGTACGCCGTGTAGGCGATGTCGATGACGTTGGTCAGCTCGCGCGGCTTGGCGGTCAGCCCGTTCAGCACGGCGTTGATGGCGTCCTCGCGCGAGACCAGGGAGAACTGCGCGGAGGAGAACGACGGGCGGCGGATGAACGTCGCCTCCACGCCGGGAAGCTGCAGCGGGCGGCGATAGGGCGCCTTCGCGGTGACGCCGTTCAGCGTGGCGGTGACCTCGCGCTCGCCGAACTCCACGGCCATGGTGTCGCCGTCCTGCGCGGCCGAGTTGACGCGCACCGCGCCGACCACCGCGTAGGGGAAGTCGGGCTTCACCGGGCGCAGGCGCAGCCCCAGCGAGTCGGCCACCAGCCCGGCCACGCTGCGGCTGCGCAGCACCTGGATCTGCGAGAGGATGGGGTCGGTGTAGTAGCCGGGGAGCTGGTCGGGGTTGGTCCCGCTGGTGGCGCCCAGGTCGCCGCCCATCTTCACCGACGCGTCGCGCAGGCGCACCGAGGTGGTGGCCAGGTACATCGGCAGCTCCTTCGACACGCGCCAGAGCGCCACGCCGGCGGAGAGCACGACCGCGGCCGCGACGAGCCACCAGTAGCGGCGGAGCGCGCTCAGGTAGTCGCGGATGGGGATGCCGTCGCTCTCGTCCTGGGCCTGCGGGGTCAGCTGCGAGCGCAGCAGCGGCGTGCGCGACGAGCGCTCGGACAAGCTGGTGGTCACGGGATCGATGGGGGTCAACTCGGACACGTGCGTCACCGGGGGTGCAGCGGAAACGCAGGAGCCGCCGCGCGGGGGGCGCGGGGGATTGCCTGCGACTTTGAAAGATTCAGGAAAAGCCGCGCGGGCCAGCCACGGCCAGATCAGCAGAATGTGTTGGAAGATAACGACTTATCGGGGAAAACGGAACGGTGCGAAAGCACACATCCGTTCATCCCCGCGCCCCGCGGGACCCTCCCCCGGCGGGACCCTCCCCCCGCGGCTGGGGCCGCGTACCCCCTCCCGATAACGGGAGGGGGTAACTTCGAGCGCGCGGCGCGGCTATCCTCGCGTTCCTCGCCTCACGTGCGACGCGATCGTGGCGACTGCCCTCGCTCTCCGCGCCACCGCCGCCGCCGCGCTGAGTTCTCCCCTCCCCTGCGCAGCGGGGGAGGGGCCGGGGGAGGGGGCCAGCCCGCGGCCGCGCCGATCCCTCCCCCTCACCCCGATGCCGTCCCCACCTAACTCAGCACTCAGCACTCCTGCGCCAGGTACCACTCCACCGTCCGCTCCAGCCCCTCGCGGACGTTGACGTGCGCGCGGAAGCCGAAGAGCGACAGCGCCTTGGAGGTATCCAGGCAGCGCCGCGGCTGGCCGTCGGGCTTGCTGGTGTCGTACACGAAGCGCCCCTCGAACCCCACGATCCCGGCGATCAGCCGCGCCACCTCGGCGATGCGGATCTCCAGCCCGATCCCCACGTTCACCGGCTCGTCGGCGTCGTAGTGCTCTGCCGCCAGGAGGAGCGCCCGCGCGCAGTCTTCCACGAACAGGAACTCGCGCGAGGCCTGCCCCGTCCCCCAGATCACCAGCTCCTCGGCGCCCGTCCGCCGCGCCTCGACCACGCGGCGGATCAGCGCGGGGATGACGTGGCTGGTCTCGGGGTCGAAGTTGTCGCGCGGGCCGTACAGGTTGGTCGGCAGCAGGTAGATGCCGTTCATCCCGTACTCCTGCCGGTACGCGGTCAGCTGCACGTGCAGCGCCTTCTTCGCGATCCCGTACGGCGCGTTCGTCTCTTCCGGGTAGCCGATCCAGAAGTCCTCCTCGCGGAAGGGGACCGGCGTGTACTTGGGATACGCGCACACGGTCCCCACCTGGACGAACTTCTCCACCCCGCGCAGCCGCGCCTCCTCGATCAACTGCGCGCCCATCATGATGTTGTTGTAGAAGAAGCGCCCCGGGTGCGCGCGGTTGGCCCCGATCCCCCCGACCTCGGCGGCCAGGTGCATCACCACGTCGGGGCGGCTCGCGTCCATCACCCGGCGGACGTTGTCGTGCTCGGTGAGATCGTACTCTTCGCGCCGGGGGACGAACACTTCCGCCGCGCCCAGCCCACGGAGGCGGTCGACCACGTGCGAGCCCAGGAAGCCCGTGCCGCCGGTGACCAGCACGCGGCGCGTGCGCCAGAATTCAGGCGATAGCTCGCGCTCCGGGTGCATCCCGGGGGCGAACGGTGCCGACTCGCTCATCAGTTGTCTTCAGGGAGATCCGGAGAGTTTGCTGCGGGCAGGCGTTGCTGCGACGGTACGATACAACTCCAGCGTGCGCCGGGCCATGGTCGCGGCGCTCAGCTCGCCGGCCACGCGCTCGCGCCCGCCCCGGCCCAGCCGCCCGCGCAGCGCCGCGTCGCCGAGGAGGCGATTCAGCGCGTCCGCCAGCGCGTCGACGTCCGCGGGGGCCACGGTCAGGCCGCTGACGCCGTCGGGCGAGACGAAGGGGACGCCGGTGTCGAGCGCGGTGTTGACCACCGGGAGCCCGCAGGCCATCGCCTCCATCTGCACGATCCCGAACGCCTCGCTGCGCGCCACGCTGGGGAGCGCGAACACGTCCGCCGCGTGGTAGTACGGGCGCAGGTCCGGCACCGGGCCCAGCAGCGTCACCCGCCCGGCGACGCTCTCCTCCGCCGCCAGCCGCGCGAGCTCCCCGCGGAGGGGCCCGTCGCCGGCGATCAGGAGCGCGGCGTCGACCCGGCGCATCGCGCGTACAAGGTAGTCGAATCCCTTGTAGTAGACCAGCCGTCCCGCGGCGAAGACGATGCGCTCGCCGTGGTGCCGGCGGATCGCGGCGGCTTCGTCCTGATCCACCTGCTGAAACTCGTGCGGATCGATGCCGAAGGGGATCACCGACACCCGCTCCGCGTGGCGGCGGAGGACGGGCGAGCTGGCCGCGTAGTTCGGCGAACTGGCGATGACGGCGTCGGCGCGGCGCAGGAAGCGGTGCAGGATGGGCGAGAAGAGCGGCCCGAGCACACGCTGGCGGACGATGTCGCTGTGATAGGTGACGACCAGCCGCCCCCGCGGCCGCGCGGCCCGGTACGACAGGACGGCGGTGGGATTGGGGTGATGGAAGTGGACGAGGTCCGCGTCCGCGCGCCGGATCTCCCGTGCCATCCCCGGATTGAGCGATGCCGACGCGAGCGTGAGCTTCGTCCCCACGCGCGTGACAGGGATGCCGTCGACCAGCTCGTGGACGGTGTGGGGATCGTCCGCGCTCACCAGCACCTGGAGGTCGACGTCCGCCTTCGTCATCCGGCAGAGCAGCTCCAGGTGACTCTCCATCCCTCCCGCGTGCGGCGGATAGAACTTGCCGACGTGCAGCACCCTCATTCCGCCATCCTCGACAACAGAATGGTCTCACGCAGAGGGCGCAGAGGACGCAGAGGAGTTCGTCGCATGCCGAAGCATTCCTCTGCGACCTCTGCGCCCTCTGCGTGAGACAAAATCTTTTCGCTCATTCCTCCCCCATCCCCAGCACGTGGCGATAGACGGAGAGGAGGCCGCGCGCGTACGACTCCAGCGAGAAGGCGTCGGCGCGCTCCAGTGCGGCCTCGCGGCGGCCGGCCCACTGGCGGCGGTCGCGGCGGTCGAAGAGCACGCGGTCCACCGCCTCCACCCAGCCGCGCACGTCGCGCACGGGCGCGTACGTCACCGCCTCGCCGCCGACCTCGCGGAAGACGGGGAGGTCGGTGGCGACGACCGGCGTCCCGCACGCCATAGCCTCCACCACCGGCCAGCCGAACCCCTCGCGCTTCGACGTGGCCAGCAGCGCCGACGCACGGCGGTAGACGGCGGCCAGAACGGGCCGCTCGAGGAACGGAAGCTCGACCACGCACTCCGCGGGGATCTCCAGCTCCGCGCGGATCCGCCGCTGCTCGTCCGTCAGCGGGCCGCCGATGCGGACGAGGCGGGCCGCCGGATACCGCTCCCGAAGCGCCGCGTACACGCGCAGCACGAAGCCCACGCGCTTGCGCGGCACGTTGATCCCCACGTGCAGCAGGTCGATGCTGCGCCCGTCCGCCGGCCCCAGCAGCCGCGCGGCCTCCGCGTCCGCCGCGCGGTCCGGCTCGGCGGTGAAGTCGGGGTGCACGGGGAGGGGGATGACGGTGGTGCGGTCCGCGTAGACGAGGCCATGCTCCAGCAGCTGCGCGCGCACTGCGTGAGTGTCGCAGATGACGTAGTTGGCCGCGCGGAGGCCCATCATCACCCGCTTCATCGTGCTGCGGAACCACCACGGCCGCTTCTCGCGATCCGCGCCGACGAGCGAGCGGAAGGCGTCGAGGTCGTGGCAGGTGACGACGGCGGGGCGGTGCTCGAGGTGATGGACCAGGTGCGCGTAGCTGTGGTCGATCACGTGGAAGAGGCGGAAACCACGCACGCGCGGCTTGAGCCACCGCGGGTACATGATGTAGCGGCCGAGGTAGCGGTCCGCGCTCGGCCGCTTCGTCCCCGCATGGCCGAATCTTCCGTGCAGCACGCGCGGCAGCTTCGGCCGCAGCAGCGCCGCGTCGAACGCGTCGCCGCCGTAGCGCTCGATGGCCAGCATGGTGAGCTCGGCGGCCAGGTCCATGCTCGGCCACCCTTCTTCCAGGTAGTCGGCCAGGATCCCGACGCGCCTCGGCTTGCGCGGGAGGACGCCCGCCAGCCGCGGCCGCGTCTCGGCGACGACGTCGTCGAAGTCTATCTCGGCGACAGTTCGAACCATGCCTGGCTGTTCAGCAGGGGGCCGAGAAGGGGGACGGGGGAGAAGCGCGTCCGGCGAACGACGAAATCGCGAGCGAGCCGCCGCCGCAGGGCGCGCCAGTTGAAGCCCTTGTGCCCGTGGTAGACGTTCGGCTCGCCCGAGGCGAAGCGCGACGCGTAGACCGGCCGCGCGATCGCCGTGCCGCCGGCCGCGAACACCATCCGCGCGAACTCGCCGGGCGAGTAGGTCTCGCGCTCCCTGTACCCCTCCAGCCCGCGGCGGGCGGCGAGGGCGCGGTACAGCTGCTTTCCGGCCAGCGTGGGACCCGTTTCGACCGGCACGCTGACGATCACGGTGCCGTCGGGCGCGACCAGGCGGCGGAGATCGGCGACGACGCGGTCCACCGTCTCGAGTGTGCAGTGCTCCAGCACCTCCATGCACACCGCCACGCCGAAGCTGCCATCGGGCTCGCCCGCCAGCGCGGAAGTGTGCACGAAGCGCAGCCCCTCGTCAGCCGCGAACCGCGTGGCGGCCTCGGCGGCCAGCGCGGCGTCGACCTCGGCGCCGACGGCGTGCGGGAAGAGGTCGCGCACCATCGACAGGAAGGTGCCGTCGCCGCAGCCGTAGTCGAGCAGGCGCTTGCCGGCGTACGGCGCCACGAGCTCCCGCGCCACGCGGAAGCGCGACCCATGGCTCCAGCGCAGCAGCCGCAGCCCGCCGAACAGCTGGCGCCGCGCGTACGCGCCTTCGCGAATGCGCTCGTCGCTCATCGCCCGGCGAACTGCGTTCTCACGCGGAGACGCGGAGACGCGGAGGACTCAGTGCTGCGATTCATTTCTCCGCGTCTCCGCGGCTCCGCGTGAGGCTGCTGTTGAGGATCTCATCGAAAAACGCCAGGTGGCGGCGCGCGACCGCGGGGAGCGCGTACTCCGTGCGCGCGCGTTCCAGGCCACGGCGGGCAAGGTCGGCGCGGCACTGCGACGACGAGACGACGTTCTCCAGCACATTTCTCCACGCGGCGATGTCGCCCTCGGGCGCGACCACGCCGGCGGTGCCGACGACGTACGGGATCTCGCCGCTGTCGCTGCCGATCACCGGCACGCCGCACGCCATCGCCTCGATCAGCATCCGCCCGAACTGTTCGCGCCACCGGGGCGTCGTGAGACTCGGCGCCGCCAGCACGTCCATCGCCGCGAGGTATCCGGGAACGCGCTCGTGCGGAACGCCCGTCACCACGCGGACGGAATCGCCAGTGCGCGCCGCCCACTCTCGCAGCTCGCCTTCCATCGCCCCGCCGCCGACGAGGAGGAGGCGCGACGGACCCGCCATCTCCCACGCGCGCCGCAGGACGTCGAGTCCCTTCTCGGGGACGAAGCGGCCGAGGTAGCCGACCACCGGCGGCCCCTCATCCCCCCACGCCAGCTCGGCGCGGACGCGGCGGCGCGCCTCGGGGGCGGGGCGGAAGCGCGCGACGTCGACGCCGGGCGGGATCACGGCGTGCGGGCGGTCGCGGTAGCCGGGGCGGCCGCGCAGCGTCTCCTCCACCGTGCGCCCGAAGGCGATCCACGCGTCGGCGCGGCGCATCACGCGGCGCTCGAGCTGCGCGAAGGGCGGCGGGTAGCGCTTGGGGAGATTCTGGAACGTCGCGTAGACGAGCTTCGCGTCGGGCCGCGCCGCCCGCGCGATTTGCGCCGCGGAGAGCACGTACGGCTCCGTCCACGCGTGCACCACGTCCCACCGCTCGGACAGGATCCGCCGCAGCTCGCCACCCCAGCGCATCAGGTGCGGCTTCCGCGCGAAGCGCACGGGGACGCCGACCGTGCGGCACGCCTCGCCCTCCAGCGGCTCCAGCTCGATCTCACGCAGGTCGCCGGGATAGCGCGCGGGGGCGACGCACGTCACCTCCCACTCGCCCGCGCCGACGACGGCCATCTCGTGCGCCAGCCGGCGGTTGGCCGCGACGACGTAGCTGTGGCCGAGGGTGAGGAGGCGCTTCATCCCCGCCCCGCCGGGCCTTGGTGCGGTCCCTCAACGTATCGATGCAGCCGCGGCGCGGAGGCCCCCCTCCCCGCGCTGCGCGCGACCCTCCCCCCAAAACCGACTGGGGGGAGGGTGGATGGGGCGCTCCTCCGGCGACAGCGTGTTTCCACAACGATCGTGTGGCGACAGGCGACAGATCCTTCGGCCTGCAACTTATGGCGCTGACGTGAGTTCGGGGTGACCGGCCTCAGGATGACGTCCTTTCGGGTCACGTATCACCGTTTACCGGCGAGACATACGGCTCGGGGGGAGATTGGGTCATCTCGCGCCACCGCATCATCGTCGACCAGCGCACGGGGTTGCGCTCGCGCAGGAGGGCGGGGAGCTCGCGCGCCAGGCCGCGCACGATGCGGCCGAACCCGCCGGGATCGTGAATCCCCCACCCCTTGCGCATGGGAAAGTAGCGCCAGAGCCGCAGCGCCGCGCCGCCCAGCACCAGCGGGAACGGCTCATCGCAGATGGCGGAGACGGCGGAGTTGCGCACCGTCTGGTGCAGGTAGCGCCGCTCGTCGCGCCCCGCCGCGGCGGCCACGTGCCCGATCCGCGCGCCGGGGAGGTAGACCACGCGCATCCCCCTGTCCAGCAGCCGCAGGCAGAGCTCCTTCTCCTCGCCGTTGATCCCCAGCCGCTCGCGGAAGCCGCCGGCCGCCACGAATGCGTCACGCCGCAGCAGGTGCGCGTAGCCGATGAAGGCGGGGATGTACGACGGATGGTCCGCCGCCGCCGGCTGCGCGGAGGGCGCGAACGGCACCCCGTGCTCGTCGCACTGCGCGAACGCGACGGCGGCGATCTCGGGGTCCGCATCCATCACGCGGACCGCGCCTTCCACCGCCTCGCGAGTGACGATGAACGCGTCGTCGTCCAGCATCAGCACGTACGGCGTGCGCGCCTCGCGGGCGATGCGGTTGCGCGCTGCGGACACGTTCAGGCTGCGCTCGTTGCGGATGAAGCGCAGTTCCGGCGACAGGTCGGCCGCCAGCGCGGCCAGCGCGGCGCCCTCGGCCGGCGGGTCCGACGCGTCGTCGACCACGATGGCCTCCAGCATCACCCCGTCCAGCAGCCGCAGCGAGCGCAGGCAGCGCACCAGCGCCTCCGGCCGGTTCTTCGTCGCCACGCCGACGGTCAGCACGGGCTCCGTCATCGCCCCGGGAGGAGGCCGTGGATGCAGAGCGCGACCCAGGCGACCACCGTCAGGATCAGCGGGACGTCGGTCCAGAGCGCCTCGGTGGGCGACTCACCCAGGCTGCGCGTCTGCACCAGGTACGAGTAGCGGAAGATGCCGAGCAGCACGAGCGGCACCGTCACCGCCAGCTGCGGGCGCACGTCGATCACGTACAGCGAGTAGAAGACGATCGACGCGCTGGCCGCCGTCTGCGCGTAGCCGTCGAGCAGCGGCAGCGTGTACGAGCCGAGCACGCGCCGCGCCTCGGGGCCGCTGGTCGCCAGCTCCTGGCGCCGCTTGACCGCCGCCAGGTACAGCGCCAGCGACAGCGTGGTGATCAGCATCCAGCTCGACAGCGGCACGTCCACTGCCCGCGCGCCGGCCCACACCCGCAGCACGAACCCCAGCGCCACGCAGAACAGGTCGACGACGGCGACGTGCTTCAGCTTCAGCGAGTACGCGGCGTTCAGCGCCAGGTAGATCAGCAGCGGCGGCGCCGGAGCGGGGAAGATCACCAGCCCGGTCGCGAGGATGGCGAGGAGCACGGCGAGCAGCGCCCACGCGGCGGAGACGGGGAGCGCGCCGGAGGCCAGCGGCCGCGTCGCGCGCTTCACCGGGTGGAGACGGTCGGTGGGGACGTCGCCGACGTCGTTGAAGACGTAGACGGCGGACGCGGCCACGCAGAACAGCGCGAATGCGGCCAGCGCACGCACGTCCGCCGCCGGGTCCGCGAAGACGCCGGCGAACACCGCGGGCGCCAGCACGAACGCGTTCTTCACCCAGTGCCGCGGCCGCACCAGCCGGGCCACGGCGCGCGCGCGTCCGGGCCGCTGGGCGGCCGGGGCGGGCGGTGCGCTGGGTGGAGATGCGGTGATCACGTCGGCGCTACAGCTTGAGGCGCTTGAAGATACGCTCGGGGACGGCGCGGATGGCCAGCATCACCGGCCGCCAGAAGCCGGGAAGGTAGACGACGTCGGCGCCGCGGTCGATGGCGCGCACGATCCCCCTCGCCACGCGTGCGGGGGACGCGACGAGGAAGCGGCCGCGGCCGAAGGTCATCCGCGTGTCGACGAACCCGGGCTTCACCGTCACCACGCGCACGCCGGCGGGATGGAGGCGGTTGCGCAGGCCCTGGAGATACACCGACAGCCCGCCCTTCGCGGCACCGTAGACGTAGTTGCTCTGCCGCCCCCGGTCGCCCGCGACGGAGGAGACGACGCAGATGAAGCCCGCGCGCCGCGTCTCCAGGTGATCCGCCAGCGGCGTCAGCAGCGAGACGACGGCGGTGAGGTTGACGTCGATCGTGCGCCGCGCCTCGTCCGCGTCGTGCTTCGACGCATCCCCATCTCCCATCCACCCCAGCGCGACGACGACGCCCGCGAGCGAGTCCCCCTCGTCCGCGATCACCCGCTCCGCAAACGCCACGTGCGACGCGAAATCGAGCGCGTCGAACGCCACCGCGCGCGCGGAGATGCCGTGGCGCACCCGCAGGTCCGCGGCGACGGCCTCCGCCTCGCCCGCGTCGCGCGCGGCGAGGACGAGCGCGTGGCCGCGGCGCGCCAGCTCCGCCGCCACCGCCCGCGCAATGGCCGACGTGGCGCCGGCGACGAGGACGGTTCCGCGCGCGCGCTCAGGCAAGCCCCACCCTCCGCGCCAGCGACGAGGTCAGCACCCCCGCCGGGTCCAGCTCGCGCCGCACCGCGCGGAACGCGTCGGCGGCGGGGTACATCGCCGCGAAGGTGGCGGCGTCCATCACCGCGTCCTTGGCCAGGTACACGCGCCCGCCCGCGTCGGCCACGATGCGATCCATCTCCCGCAGCATGGCGATGACGGCCGGCGCGGCGGGAAAGTCGAGCGCGAGCGTCCACCCCTCCATCGGGAAGGAGAGCAGCCCCTCGCCCGCGGGGCCGAAGCGCTTGAGCACGGCCAGGAACGACGCCTGCCCACTCCGCGCCGCGCGCTCGAGGATGGCCCGGAGCGCGTCCGTGCGGTCGGGCGGGACGACGAGCTGGTACTGCACGAAGCCGCGGCGGCCGTACATCCGGTTCCAATCCGCCACGGCGTCGAGCGGCCACATCCAGCGCTCGAGCGGCTCCAGCGCGCCCGTCCGCGCCCGGTGCGCCGCGCGGTAGAGGCGGTTGAAGACGCCGACCGTGACGCGGTTCAGCGCGCCCGCGGGAAGGCCGAACGGCAGCCGCCGCGCGCCGCGCTTCGGCCGCGCGAACGGGTCGCCGGGGACGGCGGAGGAGGGCGCGTGGTCGGCCTGCATCAGCACGCCGCGGCCAAGCGCCTTTCCGGCCGCCAGCGCGTCGATCCAGGCGACGGAGTAGCGGTGCGCATCCGCATCGGCGAATCGCCCGAGCGCGTCGTCGAGGTCGCGCAGGGGGAGGGTGTCGACGGCGACGAACGCGGACTCGACGCGCATCAAGCGCAGCTTCGCGCGGACGATGGCGCCGGTGAGTCCCATCCCCCCGAGCGTGGCGCGGAAGGCGTCCGGCTCGGCGTCACGCGAGCAGCGAAGCGGACCGAGGCCGGGGGTGAGGAGGGAGATCTCGTCCACCCAGCGGCCGAACGTGCCGTCGCGGTGATGGTTCTTCCCGTGCACGTCCGCCGCGATCGCGCCGCCGACGGTCACGTGGCGCGTCCCCGGGACGACGGGGAGGAACCACCCGCGCGGCAGGAGCGCGTCGGCGACGTCGCCCAGCGCCACGCCGCCCTCGCACTCCAGCACGCCGGCCGCGTCGTCCCACGCCAGCATGCGGTCGAGGCGGAGATGCGAGACCACGGCGCCGCCCTCGTTCAGCGCCGCGTCGCCGTACGCGCGCCCCAGCCCGCGCGCGATCACCCCGCCGTCGGCGGGCGATGCGATGACCTCCGCGAGCTCCGACACCTTCTCGGGGCGATAGACGCGGCACTCCGCCACGGGGTACCGGCCCCAGCCGGAAAGGCGCTCGGTTCGCGAGGGGATCATCGAGGTGCGGCGAGGATCACGCGCGGGGCGGGAAACGGACGGAAGATAGTGGAGATGGACGGGTGCGGGTAGGCGGCTTCAAGAATGCGGGACAGCCTCCTGGCACGAAGCCAGCCCCCAGCCGCCTCCGCGCGGAGGCCCCCCTCCCCGCGCTTCGCGCGACCCTCCCCCCAAAACCGACTGGGGGGAGGGTGGAACTCAGTGATGGGTTCAGTCTCGCGCCCGATTGCATGCATTCGCGCGGCCGCAGGCTGGCCCCCTCCCCCCGGCCCCCTCCCCCGCTTCGCAGGGGCGGGGGAGAACTCAGCTCGGAGGAGAATTCTGCTCGTCGCGCAAATGCCGCGTCGGCAGTCGCGCAGCGACTTTGTGCTGTTGTTGCCGTGAATTCATTCGCCCGGCCTCCAGCTCATCCCCCGCGGCGGACGAAGGCGTTCAGATTGGCGGCGTACCAGGGCGGCAGGTCCAGCGCGGCCACGTCGGCGCGGAGGGCGTCGTTCTCGGGGGCGAGGTCGTAGCCCAGGTTGCGGAAACGGGCGATCCAGTGCTCGGGCGGGCGCTCGTTCACGTGCAGCACGCCGCCCTGCAGCGGCTGCGCGCCCGAGAAGACGATCGCCGGCGCGCACGCGGCCAGCAGGCGCAGCAGCTTGGCCGAGTGCCACGCGGGGACGTGCTCCACCGTCTCCAGCGAGATGGCCAGGTCGAAGCTGCCCAGCTCGCGCGCCAGCGCGTCGGTGCCGCGGACGCTCGTTCCCGCCAGGTCGAGCGCGCGGGTGGAGATCCCACGCGCCCTCGCCCGCTCCAGCGCCGCGGGCGACTGGTCGACGCCCATCGCGCGGAGCGTGGGAGACGCGCGGCGCATCGCGGCGAGCAGCTTCCCGTCGCCGCAGCCGACGTCCAGCGCGGAGGCCGCGGGAAAGCGGCGGAGGATGGCGCGCGCGAAGCCATCCCAATCCCCCGTCTCGTTGCGCCGCCAGAAGTCCTCGTCGAAAGGCGTCGCGCTGGCGGGGCGGATGCGGTCGCGGGCGCGCTGCGCGTACCACGCCGCGAGCGACGCGGCGGTGCGCACCCGCCAGTAGGTTCCGGGCGCGCGGCGCTTGGCGGCGTCCAGCGCGCCGCGGAGGATCGGCACCGGCTAGGCCCCCGCCGTCGCGGCCTCGTAGGTCTCCAGCGTGCGCTCGGCGGTCGCCGTCCAGCTCATCCCCTGCACCGCGGCGTGGCCGGACTCGGCCATGCGGCGGCGGAGCGGGGCGTCCTCCATCAGCCGGCGCACGGCGGCGGCAACGGCCTCGGGCTGGCGCGGCGGCACCTGGATCCCCCCGCCGCCGCCGGCCAGCAGCGGCGGCACCCCGCCCACCGACGTCGCGACGACGGGAAGACGCTGGCTGAGCGCCTCGACCACCACCATCCCGAACCCCTCGTAGGTCGACGTCATCACCAGCAGGTCGTGCACGCGGTACTGGCGCATCACCTCCGCCTCGTCCGCGCGCGGGAGGACGGTGACCAGCGGCCGCACCTCCGCCGGGAAGGCGGCCAGCACCTCTTCCTCCGATCTCCCCGGGCCGAGGATCGTCAGGCGCGGAGGATCAGGGCGCTCGGCCAGGATCGCCATCGCACGGACGAGGTAGTCGACGCCCTTCACGGGATCCCACGAGCCGCAGAAGAGGAGTCCCGCCCCGCGCGGCGCGTCCGGCGGCGGCGCATCGGCCAGGAACGCGCTGCTGACGCCGTGGGGGATGACATCGATCTCCCCCGCCTTCTTCCACCCCTTGTGGACGACGAAGTCGCGCTCGGCGGGGTTGAGGACGATCATCCGGTCCGCGAGCCGCGCGGCGAGCGCCACCTGGCTCATCCGCGCCATGGGATACCAGATGCGGCGCGGCCACGGCTTGGGGATGAGCCCCCACTCGTGGTCCTCCACCATGCGGCGGAAGTTCAGGTGCTCGATGCCGTGCGAGCGGCTGACCAGCGCCACGCCGCGGTACGCGCGCAGCTTTCGCCGCGCGCCGATCACCGCCCCCTCCGCGCTGGCGACGTCGACCACGTCGTACCGGCCAGTCGCCTTGAACGCGCGGCGGATGGCGCGCTCGGCCAGCAGCGGCCCCACCGCCCAGCGCAGCCGCGCGTTCTTCGGGCGCTCGCCGAGGTGGGGCGAGAGGAGGACGTCGCAGGTGTGGCCCAGGCCGCGGAATTCCTCGCGCAGCTTGTGGTAGACCTTCCCCGAGCCGAGGCGCGGATCGTCCGGGTAGTCGCCGACCAGCAGGATCTTCACGCATCCCCCCGTTTCGCGGCGGCCCAGCGCACGCGGGCCTTCAGCGCACGCCCCGCCTGCAGCGTATGGGCCAGCGGCCCGCGCCGGCGCCGGAAGATGCGCTGCAGCCGCATCTCCTCGTCCTCGCTGACGCCGGCCGGAGTCGTCCCCAACTCGGCGCTTTTTGTGGATCCCTCGCTCAGCCCGGCCGGGAGGGCTCTCTCCCTGCCCCCGACCAGCCCCTCGCCCGCCTCGCCCGGCGTGGCCCTCTCCCTGCCGCTGCGCGGCTGTCCCTCCCCCAAAACCGACTGGGGGAGGGACGGGGGCTCGCTGCGCTCGCGGCTTCGTCCGGCGCGCAGATCTTCGAGACGTGCGTGGTATTCCGCCCAGAGGGAGAAGTAGGGGCGGTCGAGCGCGGCGAGGTAGTTCAGGTAGCGGGCGAACGGGCTGCGGCGCCAGTCGCCGGCGGGGTGGCGCTCGTGGGTGACGAGGGGTTCGCGGTTCAGCAGCTCGGCGTCGGCGTGGCGGAGGAGGATGGCGGTGTAGACGTTGTCCCAGATCGGCTCGCCGCCGATGTACGCGCGGAAGCGCCGCCGGTTCGCGCGCCACCACCCGGCGGAGATGGCGAAGGCGTCGATCCCCGCCGTCACCATCTCGATCCCCTCGCCCGTCTCGGGATGCACGTCCATGCGCGAGAACGCGTACGCGTCGCGCCCGCCGCCGAGGATGCGGTCGATCGCCGCCTGGGTGAAGGCGATGTCGGAGTTGGCATACGCGAACCAGCGGCACCCCTCGGCTTCCGCGATCTCCGCTAGCCGGTCGAAGGCCTCGGAGACGATGGGCTTGCGCGGGCCCTGCTGTCCGCTCGCGGTGCGCGAGTCCCGCGCGAGCACGGCGTGCGTCGCGAAGCCGTCGACCTCGAAGACGTCGCCCGGCCAGCCCAGGTTCGCGAGCCGGACGCCGTCGAGCGCGCGCCAGGTGGCCAGCGCCTCCGCCTGCCGCCGCCCGCCGTCGCCCGTGGCGGGGAACGCGTTCACGCCGAGAAGAACCTTGGTCATGCAGGAGTGACGGGGATGATCGTCATGAGAGATCGGAGATGATCGTGCGGGTGAACGGGTTTGCGTGCCCGGCGCGGCGTCGGCGCCCTCTCCCTGCCGCTTCGCGGCTGTCCCTCCCCCAAAACCGACTGGGGGAGGGACGAGGGCTCGCTTCGCTCGCGGCTACTTCGTACCGCACCTGACTTCGGTGCGGCGGGGCGAGATTCTGCCACGCGCGACGATAGCTCCACCACGCCGAAGCCTGTAGTCCGCGAAGGCGGACTTCGTGTGGTTGTTGCAGCGAATTCATTCGCCCCCACCCAGCCCGGCCCCGCGGAGAGATCTCAATCCCCCAGCAGCACGTCGATCGTGCGCTGCATCGCGAAATTCCGCTCGTAGAACTCGCGGCCGTGCGCGGCGAGGTCGCGGCGGCGCGCGTCGTCGTCCAGCAGGTTCAGCGCCTCGGCGGCGAGCGCGCTGGCGTGGCCGGGGGGGACGAGCGGGATGCCGCTCTCGCGCCACTCGGGCTCGGTGAAGCGGCCCTGTGTCGTCACCGCGGCCACGCCGTTCGCCAGCGCGGCCATCATCGTGGTGCGGCGCGCGCTGACGCCGTCGGGATAGGGCTGCACCAGCACGTCGCACGCCTGCAGGTGCACCGACAGCCGCTCGCGCGGGAGACGGCCCGGCGCCACCAGTCGTCCCCGCAGCGCGGGATCGGCGCGCACCAGCCGCTCGGCGAACGCGGGGCCGCCATCCCCCAGCAGCAGCGCGGCGCTGGTGGACGGCGGGGCCAGGATCGCCAGCAGCGCGGGCTCCAGCAGCGGCGCGATCATCCCCCCGTACGTGCCGAAGTGGCCAACGATGTGCCGCCCGGCCACGTTCGCGCCCACCTGCGAGCGCAGCACGGCCACCGCCTCCGGATCGTCCACGCGCGGCACGGTGGAGGGGATGGGGAGCCAGCGCATCACCCCGAGCGCGCGCGGCGCCCAGGGCCGCAGCAGCCGCTCCCACGCGGGGGTGGAGACGTACGCCGCGCGGGCCGCGCGCAGCAGCAGCATCGCCATCCAGCGGTTCGCCAGCGCCAGGACGTTGCGCTGCGGGCGCCGCCAGCCGAACTGCACGTAAGGCTCGTGGAACATCACCCGCACGTCGTCGCCCCGCCGCGCGCGGCGCAGGACCCAGCGGCAGAAGGCGACGTTCATCCCCCGCCGCCCGAACGCCTGCGGCGCGTACTGCACCAGCAGCGTCCGCGGCGCTGGGAAGGCGTCCAGCTCCGCGTCCAGTCTCCTCAATCCCCCGCCCGCAAACCCGGCGCGGTGCACCTCCACGCGCCCGTCTCGCGCGGCGTCCGCGGGCGCCCAGACGTGCGGCTCGCACCCCTCGGCCGCCAGCGCGTGCGCCAGCGCCTGCGTGTACTCGCCCACGCCGCCGCCCGCGGGCGGGTATTCGCCGGTGAGGAGATGCCAGACGCGCGGAGGTGTCATCCGCAGAGAATTCTCACGCGGAGCCCGCGGAGTCAACCGAAGACGCGGCGGAAACGTCTCCGCTCGCCCCGCCTGACGCCGCGGCGAGAACGTGCTCCAGCGCATCGACGTGCGCGTCGAGCGACATCCTCCGTGCCGTCGCCAGCGCGCGCGGACGCATCGCGGCCAGCTCGTCCGGGTGCGTCGCGGCCCGGGCGAGCGCGTCTCCCAGCGCCTCCGCGCGCGGTGGGTGGCCGGGGACGAGGCGGCCGTTGTCGCCGTCCTTCAGCCACTCGCCGATACCCCCGACGTCGAAGGCGATGGAGGGGACGCCCTGCGAGCCGGCTTCCAGCCCCACCAGCCCGAACGGCTCCGGCCACACGCTCGGCACCGCCAGCACCGACGCGGCGCGGAAGAGCCGCAGCCGCTCGTCCGCGTCCACCCAGCCGGGGAACGCGGCAGCGACGCCGAGCGCGCGCGCGAGCTGCTCCCACTCGCCGCGCTGCGGGCCGTCGCCGCTCATCGTCAGCGCGATAGGGCGGCCGATCTCCCGCGACGTGCGGGCGACGGCGCGGATCAGCGCGTCGCCACCCTTCAGCCGCGTCATCCGGCCGAGGAAGAGCACGCGGAACTCCGCCGGCGCGCCCGCGTCCTCGCCGATCTCGAGGGTGGAGAAGAGAGGGATGGCGTGCGCCTTCGTCTCCGCCACGCCGTTGCGGACGTACTCGCGGCGCATGTGGCCGCTGGCGGTGACGACGGCCGCATAGCGCGCGAAGAGCGACTTTTGCTCGTTGGCCCATCTCCATTGTTCGGAGATGTAGGGCAGGCTCAGGCGTCCGTTGCGCCGCGGCACGTACAGCGCCAGGCACGCGGGGCCGAACCGCCGCTCGCAGGGGGTGGGATGGGGGAAGAGGTGCGCCTTCTGGCCGCCGATGCAGGTGCCGAAGTAGCCGTGCATGAACTTGACGGCCGGCGCCATCGCCATCAGCGCGCGGTCGACGTCGAGCGGGCGCATGTTGTGGCTGAACGCCACGTCCGGCCGCCACGCGCGCGCGTCCGCCAGCGCGCCGTCCATCCCCCGCTCGGCGATGCAGAAGTGCGGCGCGCCCGACGGCGCCGGCGTTCCCTCGCCGCCGCGCAGGGCGTCGAGATGGAGGAGCGCGACGTCGTGGCCGCGCGCGGCGAGCGCCGGCATCACCGCGGCCAGGTACGTCTGCACGCCGCCCGCGTCGCCGATCCCGTCGTTCGCGAAGAGGATGCGCATCGCGACGTCAGCGCTCCCTCGGCGGCCACCAGCCGGCTCGGCGCCAGTCGTCGCACGGCGCATCGCGCTGCAGCTCGGCCGCGGAAACGCCGAGGCGCGCGGCCAGCGCGGCGTTGTACCGGGTGGCGTACGCGCCGGCCTGGCGCTGGAACCGCGCGTGGTTCGGCGTCATCAGCACATCGCCGGTGCCCTCGATCGGGTGGACGCCGAAGCGCGCGAGCACGCAGTCGTTCTCGACGATGGGAGCCTCCAGCGCGTACCCCATCACCCCCAGGAACGCCGAATCGCCCGCCGCGAGCGCGCGGGCGGCGGCCTCGGCGGGGGGCACGCGCATCGCCTTGCGCGGCCTGATCATCATCGCGTTCGCCTCGCGCTCCATCGCCGCAAACTCGACGGACCAGCCCACCGCGTCGAACGCGACCGGCCAGGCGACCACACCGTAGACCAGCAGCATCGCCGCCGCGACGATGCGCGGCACGAGGCCGAGCGTGCGCCACGGGATCGCCGCCGCCACGAGCGGGACGCTGACGAGAAGGAGGGTGGCGATGATGATCGCCCAGGTGACGGCGTCGCTCCACCACGGGCGCGACGCGCGCAGGAGCCAGTCCTCGAGCCAGCCGTGCGCGGGGCGGATGAGCATCCACGCCCCCAGCAGCGCGAACAGCCACGCACAGTGCAGCCATCCCGGCTCCCGGCGAGCGCCTTCGCGCGGCACGGTCGCGGCCGTCATCACCGCCCGCCCGGCGGCCATGGCTGGACGCGCCGCGTCACCTCGCATGCCCGCGCGTAGAGGTCCGCCACCTCGTGTGACACGCCGAGGCGCCTGGCCAGCTCGGCGTTGTAGCGCCTGGCGTAGTCGCGCGCGCGGAACTGGAAGCGCCGAAAGTTCGGCGTGAACATCACGCCGCCCGTGCCCTGGATGGCGCGCTCGCCGTAGCGCTGGAGCACGCAGCCGCTGTACACGCCCGGCGTGCTGATCGCCACTCCCACCACCGCCAGGAACGACGAGTCGCCCGCCGCCAGCGCGCGCATCACGGCCGTCTCCGGCGGCACCCGCATCGCCCGCACCGCGACGCGCATTCTTTCGTTCGCCATGCGCTCGTCCGCGGCAAAGCGCTTCAGCCACGCAAGGTGCCCGTGCAGGGCCGGCAGCGCCATCGCGGAGTAGACGCCGAGGATCGCCACGGCCGCGATCCGCGCATGCCGCCCCAGCGATCGCCATCCCACGGCGACGGCGGCGAGCGGCGCGAGGTAGGCAGCGGCCTGGCCGAGGGAGTCCGCCCACGTCCACGCGTCGGTCCACGCGCCGGCCCACCCGTCGTTCGCCCAGGCGTGGAGGCCGCTGCTCGCCGCGCGCAGGACCGGGCGGACGAACAGCCACGCGCCCAGCACGGCAAACACCCACGCGCCGCCGGGCGACCGCGCGCGCGGCTCGCGGGCGGCGGGGACGGACGCGCTCACCGCGCCGGCACCTCGTCGAACGGCAGCCACTCGGCGGCGTCGCCGCGCGCGGGGCAGGCGTCGTACGCGTCGAGCGCGCCGGGGGCGAGGTGGAGCGCCTCGGCCAGCGCGGCGTTGTAGCGCTCGGCGTAGGCGGATTCCGCGTCCCTCAGCCGCAGCATCGCGGGCGTCCCGGTCAGCTCGAATCCCACCGGCATCACCTGGACCCCCCACCGCGCCTTCA
Organism: Longimicrobium sp.; assembly: GCA_036377595.1. NCBI lineage: Bacteria > Pseudomonadati > Gemmatimonadota > Longimicrobiia > Longimicrobiales > Longimicrobiaceae > Longimicrobium > Longimicrobium sp. The sequence goes on from DASUYB010000088.1 coordinate 101,454, forward strand.
CGCACCGGCTGCTCACGCCGGGGACGTGGTTGCCGAAGAGCCCACGGACGGCCAGGAAGCGGTAGTTGCCCGCGGCCACGGCGGCGCGCGCGGCGTCCGGCGGCGGCAACCGCATCGCCCGTCGCGCGAGCGGGCCCGTGCGCATGAACTCGACGGCCGAGATCGTCACGCCGCCCGCGTAGGCGAGCTCCGCCACCGACATCTGCGCGGCCGCGGCGACACCCAGGACCGTCGCGCAGACGAGCGCGATCCGCGCGCCGCGCGCCAGCACGCGCCATCCCGCCGCGGCCACGATCGGCAGCGCCAGCGGGGCGGCGACGCAGAGCCCGATGAATCCCCAGAACAACCCGTCCGATCCGGCGGGGAGGTTGTCCAGCCGCCCGCTGTTCCCCAGCCACCACGGCACCCACGGCAGCGCGGCCGCCGCCGCGAGCGCGGGAAAGACCCACGAGATCCGCGTCACCCGACCCACCGGCACTTCCACGATCGTGCTCATGGCAGCCTCACTTGGGAACCAGGCGCAGGCACTCGCCCTCGAGCGCCCAGGGATCGGACACCGGCCGCAGCGGCTCGGCGCGCAGCCCCTGCCGCTCGAGCTCCGCCCGCACGTCCGCCGGGGCGATCCCCATCTCGCGCCAGACGGTGGGGTGCATCTCCACGAAGAGTGCCAGCTCCCCGCCCGCCCGGGCGATGGTCTCGCGCGCGCCGCGGAGCACGTCGAGCTCGGCGCCCTCCACGTCGATCTTGAGGAACGACGGGGTGATCTCCTCGCGCGCGCAAAACTCGTCCACCGCAACGGTTTGCACCGTCTCGCCCCCGCCCTCTCCGCCCAGCCGGTTGCCGCCGGAGAGACCGTCGACCGCCAGCGTCGCCGTCCCCGTCGAAGCGGCGACGGCGGCGCGCACAGGGGTGACGACGGCGGCCAGGCCGTTCAGGCGAACGTGTTCGGACAGTCCTCTGAACGCCTCGGACGCGGGTTCGAACGCGTAGACGCGGCCGCGCGGACGCACCCACTGGCCGAGCAGCAGCGCGTACGCACCGACGTTCGCGCCCACGTCCAGCGCGACGGCGCCGGGCTTCGCCGCCGCGCGGAAAGCCTCGTACTCCGCGGGGTTCCAGGTGACGAAGCGGTACTCGGAAAGCAGCCGCACCGCCTCGCCGCGGGGGAGGCGCGCGGTGACGCTGCCGCCGGTGCGCAGGCGCACGGCCGCGCGGTAGGCCGAGCGCAGCCAGCGCCGCACCGCGCCGTCCGGGAGTGCGCGCCCCAGCCGCGCGCCGAGCCCCTCCAGCGCCGTCGGCCGGCGATACGCGTGGCTGTGCGCCACCTCGGGCCGCTCGTCGGTCATCGCCCCGCCGCCTCGTGGATCAACCGCGCCAGCCTTTCGCCGTAGGTGGTGATGGAGCCCGCCGCCTCGATCCGCCGCCGCGCCGCGATCCCCATCTCCCCACGCGTTTCGGGGGATGAGACGAGCCGCGCGAGCGCATCCTTCAGCGCGCCGATGTCCCCCGGCGGCACCAGGATGCCGGTCTCGCCGTCGGCGACGATCTCGGGGATGGCGTTGATGGCGGTGCCGATGGACGGCAGCCCCGCCGCGGCCGCTTCCTGGTACACCATCCCGAACGCCTCGCCGCGCGTGGGCATGGCGAAGACGTCCGCCTGGCGCCAGAGCGCGAACCATTCCGGCGTGTACGCGCGCACCCCGCGGCGCACCTCGACGCCGGGCGGGAGCGCGCCCTCGCCGATCTCCGCCTCGGTGACGACGATGAGCCGCGCGCGAGAGGCGAAATCGCCCGCGCGCCAGGCCGCCAGCAGCTCCGCCCCGCCCTTCCGCGCGAAGTCCCCACCCACGAAGAGGACGGAGACGGGCCGCGATTTCTGACGCGCGCGCCGCTCCTCCGCCCACCCCGCGCCGAAGCCGTCGAGGGGGACGGGATACGGCATCACCCGCACCTTCGCCGCCGCGTCGGGGAGATCCGAGATCAGGTCGTCCGCGGCCCAGCGCGAGGTGGCGACGATGGCCGCGGCGGCGCGGAAGACGCGGCGGTCGCGCGCGGCGCCGGGCGCGTAGTCACGCCGCGCCAGCCCCGGCGGCGCCTCGAGGCTGGCCAGCCGCTGGGTGATGTCGATGGAGACGATGGACGGCGTGCGGCGCATCCGCCCGAGGCTCGCCCACGCGGCAGCCTGGGTGTGGAAGTGGACGACGTCGAACGCGCGCCCCGCCCGCTCCAGCGCGGCGATGCGGCGCGCCGCGCGCACCCCCGCGTCCATCTCGTGGCGATACCGCGCCATCGTCAGAGCCCCCGCCACGCCGCCCGGCCGCGGCCCCAGCGTCCGCAGCCGCCGCGCGATCCGCTCGCCCGTGGTCAGGCCGGCGGAAAGGTCCAGGTGCTCGGCCGCGATCGACGGATCGACCGCGATGGCCTGGCGGATCAGCCGCGCGACGGAGCGGTGGCCGAGGATCCCGGTGTTGACGAACAGCACGCGCAGCGGCGTGCCCATCACCGCGCGACCAGGCGGAGGACGGCGTTGGGCGAGCCCAGGATGGCGCGCGCGCTGAGCGGGCGGCGGCCGGGCGTCTCGAAGCGGTAGCCGAACCCCTGCAGCATCTCCACGATCTCGCGCGCGGGGGTGCCGCGGCGCTCCAGCAGGTCCAGGTGCAGCTCCAGCAGCAGCATCGGCTTGCGGTGCGTGAGCAGCTCGCGCGCGCCGCGCAGCACCTCCAGCTCGTGCCCCTCGACGTCGATCTTCACCACGTGGGGGAGCACGTTCAGCCGCGCCACCTCCGCGTCCAGCGTCACCATCTCCACCGGAAAGGTCTCCGCGCCCGCGGCGGGGGAGAAGTCGATCAGCCCCATCTCGTCCGCCGCCCCGCGCAGCTCCGCCGCGGCCGCGCCGGCGGCGATGGGGCGCACCGTCATCCGCCCGGCGATGCCGTTCATCTCCGCCAGCCGCCGCGCGTCGCGCACCTGCACCGGCGAGGGCTCGAGCGCCACGGCGCGGTTGCGCTCGCCGGCCAGGCAGAAGATGGCGGAGATGAGCCCACGTGCCGCGCCCACGTCCAGCAGCACGCCGCCGGTGCGCCCCTCGCGGACGACGGCGGCCAGCTCCTCGACCGAGTCGGCGTTGTCGACGATGTGGTAGCGGAGATCGTCGTACGCCGCGCGCGGCACCCGCAGCGCCACGCCGCGGAACGACGCCTCCACCACGTCGTCGCCCACGCGCAGGATGGTACCGGGCGAGGGCGGCGCGGCGCGGTAGCCAAACAGGCGCGCGCGGAACGGCGCCTTGAGCGGCTCCGGCACCCAGCGCGCCAGGTTCCTCCGCATCCACCGCAGGTTCAGCATGAAGCCATCACCGATGAACGGACCAGGACGACGCTCGAGGTTCGAACAAAATATTGGTGCGCGACAATGCGAGATTTGATGCGCGACGATGCATCTGTGCACGACGACGCGTTTGTGCGCGACGATGGGTTTGTGCGCAACGATGCGTTTGTGCGCGATGATGCATTTGTGCGCGACAATGCGAGATTTGATGCGCGACAATGCGAGTAAACTCGCGGCTACAAACACACGCAGTCCGCCTTCGCGGACTTCATCGGCGCAAGGAGCACCATCGTCGCGGTCAGCGCGGCATTCGCGCGGCCGCAGGCGGGCCCCCTCCCCGGCCCCTCCCCCGCTGCGCAGGGGAGGGGAGAACTCAGCGCGGCTGAAAGTGCAGCACTCAGCACTTGGGACTTAGGACTTAGGACTTAGGACTTCCTCCGGCACCAATCTCAGCCTCGCCAGCCACGGCCGCACCCTCGCGGGAAGCGGCAGCCCCGCGTACAGCGGCCGCATCGCCCACAGGTACACCAGCGCGAGCACCGGCGCCAGCGCCAGCGGCAGCCAGACGTTCGCGCGCATCGCCAATCCGACGAGCGTGCCGAGGACCAGCAGCGCGCCGCCGCGGGTCGCCCACGGGCGCAGCGCGCGGCGCCAGAGCTCGCGCTGCGGCAGGCCGGTGGTGCGGCACACCATCCACACCCCGGCCGGGTACGCGACCGCCGCCGTGCTCACCACCGCGGCGAGCGCGATCCCCGCCAGCCCGAACAGGCGGCCGAGGAGGATCGCCGCGCACAGGTTCACCGCGCCCTGCAGCAGCGACGCCCAGCCCGCCTGCACGCGCGTCCCCAGCGTCGCGCTGGTCGTGAACAGCCCGTGCGCCAGGGAGTGGGAGAGCACCACCAGCGCCAGCATCAGGTTCAGCGCGAACCCGCCGAAGCGCTGCGGCCCCACCCAGAGCGTCACGAAGCTGGGGTTGAAGGCCGCGATCGCGCACGCCACCCCGCCGCTGGTGATCAGGATCATCCGCAGGAGGGAGACGACGACCTCGCGCACCCGCTCCGGCCGCCCCTCGCCCTTGAGCTGCGCCAGGCCGACCAGCCCCGAGTCGGGGAGCTGCCAGCTCATCTGCATCGCCACGGTGCCGAGCTTGAACGTCATCGCGTAGACCACCGCGGCGCCGGGGCCGAGCACGGAAAGGATGATGATGCTGTCGCTCGCCGCCACCATCCGCCATCCCAGCCCCGCCGTCCACGAGCCGAACCCCTGCGCCGTCATCGTCCGCATCGCCGCGAGCGAGGGGAGGCGCCAGCCGTGCAGCAGGTCGGGGGCGACGCGCCGCAGCCGCGCCAGGCTCGCGACGCCCGCCACCACGCCGGGGAGCGCCGTGGCCGCCGCGAGCGCATAGAGGCCGAATCCGCCCAGCAGCAGGCCCAGCGTCAGCGCCACGTTCAGCCCCACCTGCACCAGCGACAGCGCGCCGGAGAAGGTGACGTCCTGCAGCCCGATGATCCCCGCGTAGAAGGTGCGCAGCGGCATCCCCACCGCCATCGCCACGACGAGGAAGACGAGCGGGCCGGAGATGGCGGCGTGCTGCGCCGGGGTCACGTGCGCGACCGACGGCGCCAGGCGGAAGGCCACGAAGGCGAGGATGCCGAACGCCGCCGCCGCCGCCGCGGAGAAGAGGACGCCGCCGGCCAGCAGCCCGCGCATGGCCTCGCGGTCGCCGCGCCCGTCGTTCTCCGCCATCAGCCAGGGGATCACGCCCACCACGCCTAGATCGACCATCGACGAGTACGCCAGCAGCTCGCCGAACGCCAGCCACACGCCGTAGAGGTCGTTCGGCACGTGCGCCAGGACGAACGGGACGAGCACGATCCCGCTCACCAGCGCCAGCGCGAACTGCAGATAGCCGAAGACGGCGGTGATCCCCGCCCGGCGGGTGCGGCTCATCCGTTCCGCCTCAGGCCCACGGCATAGAGCGCCATCTGCTTCATCGCCGCCATCCACCCGGCGCGGGTCGCCCGCCGCCGCCACGCCGTCCGCGCGCGGGGATGCTCGCGGCGGATGGTCTCGCCCCAGCGCTCGAAGAAGATGCGCGCGTTCCGCAGCCCCAGCGCCATCCGCTTCTCCGACGGCGTGCGGGAGAGGGTGGAGCTCACCTTGTGCTCGTACGCGCCGCCGCGCTCGAACCCGTGCGTGGCGATCTTCCACCCCGCCGCGCGGATGCGGTAGCAGAGGTCCACCTCGTCCCACTCCGTCGGCCGGAACGCCTCGTCCAGCGCGCCGACCCTGTCGATGCACGCCTTGCGGACGACCCAGGGCCGCATCACCCCGTCCACCTCGTGGATGCGCACCCAGTTGAGCGGCGCGGGGCCGATGGTGCTCTGAACGCGCTTCCAGTCGATGGTGTCGTGCCACGTCTCCAGCGGCGCGGCCACGGGGGTGAAGGTGAGGCCGCGGCTCAGGCTCATCAGCCCGATCTCGGGGATGGACGCGAACGTCGCCAGCAGTTCGGGGACGAACCAGTCCGCCTGCAGGAACATGTCGTCGTGCCAGCTCATCACCAGCGGCGCGGAGGCCTCCTTCAGCCCGAGGTTCGTGCACATCAGCTCGTGCACGTCGGGGGTATTGGCCCAGCGCAGGTGCCGCTTCCCCCACGCCGTGGCGCAGAGCTCGTCGAGGTACGCGTCCGTGCCGTCCGTGCACCCGTCGGCGATCACGATCAGCTCCACCGGCGCGCCGTCCGCGTGGCGCCGCCACGACTCCAGGCAGCGCCGCAGCATCGGCAGGTTGTCGTGCGTGGGGATGACGACGGAAAGCTCGGGCGTGCTCAACGGGAATGGCTTGGAGGTGATGGAGATGGAATTCCGCCGTGATGTCATCCTGCGGACGGGATGCCCCGAAACCCGACCCGACGTCATCCTGAGGCCGGCCAGACTGCAATTGCCAGGTGCGCCAATGCATGCAGGCCGAAGGATCTATGGCATCGTCCGCACGACAGCCGGAGGTGATGTGCGGTGAGCTTCATCCCCGGGTTGAAACCCGGGGCTGGAACATCAAGAAGTCCGCCTTCGCGGACTCCCCCCAATATCTTCGCGATGAGCGGGCATCAGAGCGAAGCCTGTCGCGCGCACCGCCACATCGGCCACACCGAAGCCTGTAGTCCGCGAAGGCGGACTTCGTGTGGTTGTAGCCGCGATTTCAATCGCCCTGTCCCCCTCGGCTCCCCGGACCTACCCCGGCTTCCGCGCGTACGCCTGCAGGTGCAGCGAGAGGGGGGATTCCACGCCTCGCGGCAGCAATCGCCCCAGGTGCCACACCGCCAGCCGCACCGCGTTGCTCACCGCCCGCCGCGCACGCATCGGCCCCGGCGGCATCAGCTCCGGCGCGGCGATGGCAATGCGCACGTCGGCGAAGCCCGCGTTCTCCAGCGCCCGCCGCAGCGAGCGCACGCCGAAGTGGTTCACGTGCACCAGGTTGTCGGCCACGGTCGCGCGGTAGCCGCGGCTCAGGCGCGCGCGCAACTCCTCCTTGCGCAGCTGCACCCGCCCGTGCGGCACCTTCACCGCGATCCACCCGCCCGGCTCGAGCACCGTCCGCGCGGCCTCCAGCGCCACCACCGGCTGCGGGATGTGCTCCAGCACGTCGATCAGCGTCACCGCGCCGAAGCGGCGCCCCTCCTGCGCCAGCTCGCGCGCGTCCATCCGGTGCACCGGCAGCCCCGTCGCCTTCTGCGCGTACGCGGCGGTGGACGGGTTCAGCTCGACGCCCTCGGCCGCCCATCCGCGCTCCGCGGCGACGTGGATCAGCCGGCCGACGTGCGCGCCCAGGTCCAGCAGCGTGCGCTGGGGGACGAGGCGCTCCAGCCCCTCGATCACCTTGCGGAAGATCAGGTCCTTGTAGCCGGAGGTGAACTCCGTCTCCATCCACTCCGCCGACCAGCGCTGGTCGTACATCCGCCCGAAGTAGTCCGGGAGCGCGGGAAGCGCCTCGGGCTGCCCGAAGCCGCACGCCGCGCAGCGCACGATGCGCACGCCGGCGCCGGTGTAGCGGGCCAGCTCCGGGTCCTGCCGCGCGTACTCGGAGAGCTCGAAGACCGCGGTGTGGACGGGATGGAGATCGGTGCCGCCGCACACCCAGCAGGCGGCGACAGGGGCGAAGCCGGCGTGGGGGGATGGGGCCGTGGAGGGAGGGGAGTCCGGTTGCACGCCCAAAGCTACGCCGCCGCCTCGACGATGTCCACGATGCGGGCCGCCATATGATCCCACGTCCACGCCCGCAGCCGCGTGGACAGATCGAGCGCGGCGGCGCGGTGGTCCGCCATCCCCGCGCGCCAGGCGAGGAGGCGCTCCGCCAGCTCCCCCGCGTCGTCGGGATCGCCCGGCAGCAGCGCGTCCAGCGGCGCCGGGATGCGCTCCGCCACGCCCGCGCCGCGGCTCACGATGGCGGGGATGCCGGTGCACAGCGCCTCCTGCACGGCCAGCCCGTACGCCTCGTAGCGCGTCGGCGCGACCACGGCGTCCGCCGCCCACAGCACCTCGCGGACGTCCGTGCGGAAGCCCAGGAAGCGGATGCGATCGCCCAGCCGCGCCTCGGCCGCGCGCCGCTTCCACTCCTCCAGCTCGCCCCCCGCCCCGGCGACGAGCAGCGTCGCGTCCCACCCCGGCTCGGACGCGCGGAGGAAGGCGAAGGCGTCGAAGAGCGTGTCGAACCCCTTCCGGCGGTCCCCCAGCGCGCCGACGAAGGCCAGCGTGGGCGCGTCCTCGTCCACCCGCAGCGCCCGCCGCGCGGCGACGCGCTCCTCCGCCGACGGTGGCCGGAAGCGCTCGGCGTCGGCGCCGTAGTAGACGGTGTGCACGCGCTCGGGATCGGCCGACAGCAACTCGACGGCGTGGCGCGCGGTGAGGTCGGAGTTGGCGATCACCGCGCGCGCGCGGCGGGCGACGGCGCACTCGTCGCGCAGCGCCAGCCACCGCGCCGCGCGCTCGACCATGCGCCGCACCGGCCGCCCCACGATCTCCGGGCGGTACGCGGCGTGGACGTAGTGCAGCCAGGTGGCGGTGACGCGGCGGCGGTGGAAGTTGCCGCCGTTGGCCATCGTCACGATCCGGTGCGGGAACATCCCGGCCTGCAGCGACGCGGCCCAGTCGAGGAGGGGAAAGCCGAGGAGGTGCGACCCCAGCGGCCGCGGCACCCGGAGTACGGTCACCTCGCGCAGCGCCTGGAGATCGGGCGCGACGCGATGCGCGACGAGGTGCGTCTCGCGTCCGTGCCGGGCGAGGTACGAAGCGAGCGCGTGGTTGGCCGCGTCCATCCCCCCCGTCGTCACGAAATCCCCCGCCACCACGAGCCACGGCTTCATGGGCGGGGGATGATGGAGATGGGGTGATCGAATCGCGAATCGTGCAGCCCGAGCCCGCCTCCACCCGGGGTTGAAACCCCGGGCTGGAACATCGGGAAGTCCGCCTTCGCGGACTCCAACGCACGCATCGGCGCGACAGGCGACCGTCGCCGAGGACGAATCAGGAAACCCGGGCCGAAGCGGCGTTTCGCGGTGAGGTCTCCCCTCCCCCATCCCTCCCCCTTCGTGGGGGAGGGGCCGGGGGTGGGGGGGAGCCCCCGCGCCGATGCCGGCCTCACGACGCCGCCTGCGCGCGCAGCGCCGCACGGGCGCGCGCCTCGCGGCGGGCGTGGCGCGCGGCGGCGAAGAGCGCGGCGTTCAGCAGCCAGAACTCCATCCCCGGCTGCGACAGGAAGATGGGATACGAGAAGGTCAGCGCGAACGCGCCGATCCCGTACGCCAGCACGACGGTGGCCCAGAAGGGCAGGTCCGGCGACCCCTCCGGCGCCGGCGCGCGCGCCACCTTCCACATCGCCCAGAGCGCGGCCAGCAGCGCCGCGCAGTACAGCAGCGCCAAGGGCGCGCCGCCGTCCACGATCCATCCCGCCCACTGGATCTCCACCCAGACGTCCCGGGTGCTGGGCGCGCCCTGGCCGAAATAGGTCGCCATCATCCCCCAGTGCCCCAGCCCCATCCCGAAGGGCGACTCGGGGAGGGTCTTCGCGATCGCGTCGTAGAAGAAGTGGCCGCGCTCGTTGTAGTACACGGCGCCGGGACGGTTCGCCGTCAGCGTGGCCACGCGCTTGGCGACGGAGGGACCGGCCAGGGACATCGCCGCGGTGTAGCCGATCACCGCCACGGAGACGACCACCAGCGCCAGCGTCCCCACGCGCGCCACGTCGCGGCGCCAGACGAGGATCCCGCCGATCACCATCACCGCGATCCCCGTCATCACCAGCACCGCGCGCACCTGCGAGAGGTAGAGGCAGGTCATCCCCAGCACCATGCTGAGCGCGGAGAGCGCGAGCATCCCCACCCGCCGCCGGGTGAGGAAGAAGCCGGTGCCGAAGAGGATGGCGTACAGCCCCGAGATGGCCGCGCCGCCGGGGATGTCGGTCAGCCCCATCGGCCGGAAGGTGCGCACGCCGGTGTTGGTGGTGATCATCAGCGTTTCCACGTAGCCGCGGCGCGACGCGATGATCGACGACAGGTGCGGCTGCAGCTGGCCGGGGAAGTACACCTGCAGCACGCCCAGCGCGGCGCTGACGGTGTGGAACGCCCACAGGATCAGCGCCACGCGCCGGATCACCCGCAGGTCCACGTCCAGCCGCGGCACCCAGAACAGCGGCGCCATCACGGCGATGTAGAGCACCGCCTGGGCCGTCCCCGCCAGGTAGTTGGTGGTGTCGGGATGGAAGATCTGGACGGCCACCACGATCAGCGCCAGCCCGCCGGCGATGGCCGCGGGATGGCGCCCGCCCCTGCCGCGCAGGAGAACGAGCAGCGCCAGGCTGGCCCCGAAGGTGGCGATGCGCAGGACCAGGCGCGAGGTGCCGAAGTCGGGGAAGAGGAGGAGCACCGCGCACGCCAGCTCGAACACCACGAACGCCGGCACCCAGAAGTCGGGGCGGCGCGCGCGCGCGGCGATCCCCGGCGGGGCCGCCGCGGCGGGCGCGCCGAAGGCGGGGACGGGCCGGACGTGGCTCACAGCGGCTCCTCTCCCGGGGCGATCCAGAGCTGGTGCGGCCAGGCGTCGTCGGCGCCGGCGTCCAGCGGCTGCAGCAGCGAGCGCGCGTCCGCCGCGCGGTACGCCGCCCGCCGCGTGGCCGCGCGCGACGAGGCGACCGACCAGCCGCGGTACCCCGCGCCCTCCATCGTCCCGCGCACCCGCGCGGCGAGGCCGCGACCGCCGGGCGCGAGGGTGGGATGCAGCTCCACCAGCACGCGGCGGTAGCGGCCGCGCGCCAGCCCGGCCGCCATCCCCGCCAGCGCCATCTCCTCGGCTCCCTCGATGTCCATCTTCAGCAGCTCCACGCGCTCCACCTCCCACTCGTCCAGCAGCTCGTCGATCCGCCGCGTCCGCACCTCGAAGCGCGGGCCGGCCGTCTTCGCGACGATCGACGACACGCCCCAGTTCCCGGTCGCCAGGTCGCATCCGGCCAGCTCCGCCATCCCCTCGCGGTCCGACGCCGCTTCGGCGACCGCGGAGACCTGCCGCAGCCCGTTGGCCGCGGCGTTGCCGGCCAGGAGCGCGTGCAGCCGCGGGTCCGGCTCCATCGCGATCACCCGCCCGGAGCCGCCCACCAGGTGCGCGGCGAGCAGGGTGAAATATCCCCAGTTGGCGCCCACGTCCACGAAGGTGGCGCCGGGACGCAGCGTCGCGCGCAGGATGGCTGTCTCCTGCGGCCCGTAGGCGCCGGTGAAGAACACCTCGCGGGCGATCAGGTCGCGCAGGTCGCAGGCGTAGGCGTAGCCGCCGGCCGCGCGCGGGAGCCGCGCCTGGAACGCGCCGCCGCCGCGGGGGACGCGGTTCATCACCCGGTAGCGCCCGGCGGGAAGGCGCCGCACCGCCCAGGCCAGCACGCGCAGGTGCAGCGGGGCCCCGGCGCTCACCGCGGCTTGCGTCCGGCGAGAAGGACGTTGTCGGAGAAGCCGCGCGGCCACAGGCGCGACACCCAGCGCGGATAGTGCGCGCCGGTCAGCACCACGCGCCCGCTCCCGCTGTAGGCCGCCGACACCTCCTCCAGCCCGCACTCCGCCGCGATCCGCCGCAGGTCCACCTCCAGCAGCGCGGTGATGTGCGCGGGGTAGCTGGCGTCGCGGAAGGCGTTGTGCTCGCCGCGCGCCAGCAGCGTGGCCCGGCTCAGCAGCGACAGCTGGTTGGGGGTGGTGATGACGATCCATCCCCCCGGCCGCGCGATTCGGACGAGCGAGCGGACGAACGCGCGGGGATTCTCGAGGTGCTCGATCGTCTCCACCGCCGCGACCACGTCGCCCGAGCCCGCGGGGACGGGGATCTCGCCCGCGTCCAGGTCGGCGGCGGCGAACTCGCCCCCGGCGGGGAAGCCGTCGTAGCGCACCGCGTCCACGCCCACGTAGCGCTCGAAGCGGTCGCGGACGAAGGGCCACAGCTTGCCGCTCCCGCAGCCGACGTCGACCAGCGTCCCGCCGCCCGCGTGCCGCGCGGCGATCGCGTCCGCGACCATGCGGTAGATGGCCTCGCCGCTGGAGCCAAGGCTCTGGCGCGCGCGCTCCTCCACGCCCGGCTGCGTCATCGCGCAACCGTCGCCAGCAGGTCGTGCAGGCGCCGCATCTGCATCTCCGGATCGCACAGCTCGCGGGCGCGCGCGGGGCCGGCGGCGCCCAGTCTCCCGCGCAGCTCCGCGTCGCCGAGCAGCGTGCCGAGCGCCTCCGCCGTCGCCGCGGGATCGTCCGCGGCGACGAGCATCCCCGTCTCCGGCGTGACGATCTCCCGCGCGCCGCCGAGCGCCGCGGCGACCACGGGGAGCCGCGCATGCATTGCTTCCACGTACGTCATCCCGAAGGGCTCGGGTCCAAGATTCGGTTGACACAGGACGTCCGCCGCCGCCAGCAGCCGCGGCACGTCGGCGCGCTCGCCCAGCCAGCGCACGCGCCCCGCGATCCCCAGCCGCTCGGCCAGCGCGCGCATCTCGTCGCGGTGCTCGGTCTCATGGGGGCGCTGGGCGCCGCCGGCCAGCCAGCAGGTCCAGCGCGGGTCGTCGCGCAGCGCGCCGAGCGCTTCCAGGTGCACCCGGTGCCCCTTCCACGGCTCCATCCGGCTCGCCTGGATCACGACGACGGAATCCGCGTCCGTCTCCAACTCCTGACGCACGGCCTCGCGTTCGGCGGAGAGGTCGGGCGGGGCGGGGACGGACGGATAGACGACGGTGCCGCCGCCCGGCCCCGGAAAGATCTGCCCCAGCGTCTCGCGTACGGAGTAGCTGGTGCAGATGGACAGGTTCGGCCAGGTGCGCCGCGCCAGCCGCTCCGCCGCGCCGCCGGACGCCATGTCGTGCAGCCAGAAGGCGATGGGGATCCCCGCTCGTCGAGCTTCCGGCGCGAAGATGCCGTGCGCCCACGCGGAGTGGAAGACGGCCGTGTCGGGGCGATTCGCGGCGAGCAGCTTCGCCATCTCGCGCTGCGCGCCCCACACCGTCCACGGCCGGCTGATCCGCGCGCCGGGGAGGAGGGCGACCTCCGCGCCCGCCTCGCGCAGCTCGCGGGAGAGGCGCCCCTCGAACGCCAGCGCGAACCGCGGCTCCATCGCGGGGACGAGACCGCGCTGGCGCGCGAAGGTCGCCAGCATGGCCTCCACGCCGCCGTAGAGGTTGCCCGCGTAGACGTGCAGCACGCGCATCAGCCGGCCAGCGAGCGGTAGAGGGGGACGACCTGCCGCGCCAGCCGCGCGCGGTCGAAGTCGCGCTCCGCCCGCGCGCGCCCCGCCGCCCCCAGCCGCGCGCGGAGACCCGCGTCCACTACGAGCCGGCGGATCGCCTCCGCCATCGCGCGCGCGTCGCCGGGGGGGACGGCGAGCGCGTCCTGGCCGTCGCGCACGATCTCCGCCGCGCCGCCGGCCGCGGAGACCACGACCGCGCGCCCGCACGCCATCGCCTCGGCGATCACCAGCCCGAACGGCTCGGGCTGCGTGCTGGCGTGCACCACCACGTCCAGCGCGCGCATGGCCGCCGCGGGATCGTCCGCGAAGCCGGTGAAGCCGACGCGGTCCGCGATCCCCAGCGCCGACGCCATCTCCCGCAGCTCGTCCGGATCGACCTCGCTCCCCGCGGTGGCGTAGATGCGCCCGCCGACCACGTACGCGCGCACCGGAAGATCCTGCGGAAGATGCGATATCGCGCGGAGGAAGACGTCGTGCCCCTTCCACAGCCCCATCGTCGCCACGAGCCCGACGGAGACCGTCCCCGGCGGCGGCGCCGGCATCCCCGCCGGCGCGTGGAGATCGAGCCGCGGCCCGTCCGGCGTGAAGCGCGCGACGTCGACCGCGTTGTGCACGACCTCGACGCGCACGCCGTCGCCGCACACCCGCCGCACGTCGTCCGCCACCGAGCGCGAGACGGCGATCACGGCGTCCGGCCGGTCCGCCAGCCGCCGCAGCGCCGACGCCATCACCCTGCGCGAGGAAAGATAGTCGTGCGCGTGCCACGCCAGCGCGGGCCCGTCCGGCAGCGCGATGGCCGCCGCGACGTGCATCTTGAAGCCGTTGGTGTGCACCACGTCGGGCGCGATGCCGCGCAGGAGCGCGCGCAGGCGCCGCATCCACAGCATCCCCGCGGGCGCGGCGGCGGCGAGGCGCGCCAGCAGCGCCGCGCGCGAACCGCCGTTGCTGGCGCGCGCGTCGCCGAGCGTCTCCAGCAGCCGCGGCATCCGCAGGCGGTGGATGGCGACGCCGAGCGCCGCCGCCTCGTCCGCCAGCGGCCCGTCGCCCGCGACCACGAGGTGCAGCTCCCACCCCGGCTCGGCCGCGCGGATGCTGGCAACCAGGTCCAGCAGCGTCCGCTCCGCCCCCCCGATGCGCCCCGACGCGCTCAGGTACGCGACCCTCATCGCGATCCCCCCGCGCCGGAAGTCTGCCCCCGGAGGTTAGTGCTCCCCCCTTCTCCTGCAGTTCGGGAGAAGGGGGGCCGGGGGGGATGAGGGCCCGCGCGACACGCCGAAGCCCGTCCCGAGACAGCCCCCCTGTCCCCTGTCCCCTGTCCCCTGTCCCCTAAAGAAGGGCGGCGCGAAAGCGAGCTTCCGCGCCGAGCATCCGCCGCCGCCATCGGAGAGCCCGTCACCAGGCGGGCGACTCGCCGCCGACGTGGAGCGGGGCGCGCGCCTCGACCGGCCTGGTCAGCGGGCGCGGGCCGTCCTCCAGCCATGCGCGCACCGCGTCGGCCAGCACGTGCACCGTGCGCACGGCGTACGGCAGCGCGTGCGGGTCCGAACCGTCGCACCAGGCGCGCAGCACCCAGGGGTCGGCGCTCTCCCTCCCGCCGGCCACGGGGAAGTCGACCTTCAGCGCCCGCGCCGCCAGCCGCGCGGGGAGCGCGCGGCGGGCACCGTCGGCGTCGGAGCAGCGGCAGAAGACCAGGTCCAGCAGCCCCATCACCTCGGCGTTGTCGGTCAGGATCGCACGCAGGTGGTCGATCGTCTCCGCGTGGGGGATGACCTGCGCCACGTCGCGCGCGTGGATGCGGTCGCGGATGGAGCGCCGCAGCCGCGACGCGCCGAACGCGACGACGGCGCCCGCCTCCACGAACTCGTGGTAACCCAGCCGCTTGATCCCGAACAGCAGCAGCCCCGCCGACGCCGCGCCGCCGGCCACCGCGATCCACACCACCGCGCGCTGCGGGGCGAAGAAGAGCATCAGCCCGAACGTGGCCAACCCCGCCGCCATCAGGAACAGCAGCACCGCCGCGCGCGTGTGCGTCAGCCCGATGGCCACCAGCCGGTGATGGAGATGGTGCTCGTCGGCGCTGAAGATCGGGCGCCCGCGCAGCCAGCGGCGCACGATGGCCAGCGAGGTGTCGATCAGCGGAAGGGCGAGGACGAGCAGGGGGATGACGGTGAGCACCGCCGTGGCGCTCTTCGTCGCCCCGTGCACGGAGAGGACGGCGAGCATGAAGCCCACGAACATGCTCCCCGAGTCGCCCAGGAAGATGCGCGCGGGGCGCACGTTGAAGCGCAGGAAGCCCAGCAGCGCGCCGGCCAGCGCGGCGCAGACCAGCGCCGCCTCCCAGTTCCCCACCGCCAGCGACACCGCCAGCGTGGTGGAGAGGGCCACCAGGCCGATCCCCGTCGCCAGCCCGTCGAGCCCGTCGATCAGGTTGAAGGCGTTGGTGACGCCCACGATCCAGAGGAGGGTGACGGGAAGCGAGAGCGCGCCCAGGTCCAGCGTGCCGCCGAAGGTGAACTGCTCGATGCGGAAGCCGAAGGTCCACGCCATCAGCGCGGCGGCCACCTGCGCGGCCAGCTTGGTCTTCGGGGGAAGGTTGTAGAGGTCGTCGACCACCCCCGCCGCGAAGAGGAGCCATCCCGCCGCCAGCAGCCCGCCGAAGAAGAAGAGCGGGCGGTCGAGATGGAGATCCGACGCGAGCGGCACCGCCAGCGCCACCCCCACCGTCGTCGCCACGCAGATCGAGACGCCGCCCAGGCGGGGAACGGGCTTGTGCTCCACCCCCTCCTTCACGCGCGCATGGCCGAAGATGCCGCGCGCCAGCAGGAAGCGCAGCAGCAGCGGCGTCACGGCGAGCGCCGTGGCGGCGGAGGCCAGCAATGCGGTGAGGATGATGGCCACGGAGGAGCCGGGCTGCGGGGGGTGCGGACAGGCCGCGGAGAGCTACGTCTGTTTCCGGTACACGGGCCCGGCGCCGAGGTTCGCGCCGGGGAAGACTAAGTCGAGCAATGATGGGGAGTTCCGACCATAGGACGGGCATCAGATTAATGCCGCTGCCGCCTCCGGTCAAGAAGGGCATGGACAGACCCGCCTTGCGCCGGATCTTCCCCCTTCACGCGGCCGCTCATGCCGCGAAACATCTGGCTTTACGGCGATCCCGGGTGGGCGGAGATCGTCGCCGCGAGCGCCCCGGGGCAATCCCCGCCTACGGCACCACCACGGCGGCGCCGCGCCCGCGGCCATAGCGGATCCAGTCCAGCGCCTCGTTGGCCTCGGCGAGGGGAAAGGTGGTCACCTCCGTGCGCACGGGCACGCGCGGCGCCAGGCGCAGGAACTCGATCCCGTCGTCGCGGGTGAGGTTGGCCACGGAGCGGACGGTGCGCTCGCCCCAGAGGATCTCGTACGGAAACGCGGGGATGTCGCTCATGTGAATGCCGCCGCAGACGACGGTCCCGCCCTTGCCGACGGCGCGCAGCGCGGCGGGCACCAGCGCCCCGTCCGGCGCGAAGATGATCGCCGCGTCCAGCTCCTCCGGCGGCGCGTCGTCGGACCCGCCGGCCCACGCGGCGCCCAGCTCCCGCGCGAACGCCTGCCCCGCCTCGTCCCCGGGCCGGGTGAACGCGAAGACGCGGCGGCCCTCGTGCGCGGCCACCTGCGCCAGGATGTGCGCGGCGGCGCCGAAGCCGTAGATCCCCAGCCGCTCCGCGTCGCCGGCGATACGGTACGCGCGGAAGCCGATCAGCCCCGCGCACAGCAGCGGCGCCGCCTGCAGCGCGTCGTAGCCGGCGGGGCTCGGGACGCAGTCGCGCGCGTCGGCG